>NZ_JAKDKW010000012.1 GCF_030453185.1 Yaniella sp.
CCTCAGCACATCCAAAATTCCCTACTCACCACGCACGACTTTGAAATAGCCCTGCAATTTAGGTTGAAGTACTCTCAGCACGAAAAATGCGTATATCTGCGATTTGTGACGTGAACATATGCCAAGCTTGGACCTATGACTGAACCACATGATCATGCACAAGAAGGCGTCTACGAATTCGGACTCGATGACGTCGAGAGCCAAGTTCGCGAAATTCACGAAGTTCCCGCAGCAGAGGTCATCTCTACTACCGCAGTGCACCTCATGACTGCTGCGGCCATTAAAGTTGGCCTGGGCGACATGCCCAATGCCCGCGAACACATTGACCTCGATGAAGCCCGCAAGCTCATTACCGCCTTGGCCGGTCTCATTGTTGCTGGCGCTCCAGATATGGGCTCAGCCCACGCAGCCCCACTTCGGGATGGACTGCGGTCTCTCCAGCTGGCGTTCCGAGACGAGTCGATCGTCCCAGATCCCCCAGGGCAAGGCCCCGGGGAAAAATACACCGGCGCCGTCAACTAACCAATATTTCGATTCCGGCGTTGGACAAGGTGACTATTCAACGCCGGAGTAAACAGCGTCACTAGGACAACCCCACCTGAAAGCAACAGGGCTACGCCGACCAATATGTCGCCCATCTGCAGGTAGGTGAAGGATACGATCACCGCCAGCACTTCTGCCACCACTAGAGCCCCGCGAGGCCAGGCTCTGCCCCGGTACACGCCTCTTGCTGCTGCCAGCAGCCAAATTGCCCCCAGCACAAATAAAAACGTCAAAAAGATCATCGCCGACGGGGGCAGCTCCTGAGAGTCGGGGTCCATAATCGTCAAAATGGCGTTGACGATTAATGCGATGGCTTGACCAGCCACCACTGCCACGACAAGCATCACGACCGGTGACGGACGAGCGCTTTGGGGTGCCTGTTGCATGAAGTAACTCCGTGATAAAAACTGGAATGTCCAACGATTGAACGTACCGTCCAAGCGTAGTCGTCTATATGCGCCGATATGTGATCGTGGCATCATTGCGAGACCACGATCCCGTCAATGTGATTAACGACTCGCCGATTTGTTGATATTTCTTGGAAAAGCTCTTGAACAGGTGCACACTCCGTGAAAAGCTGGTTCATAACACATTAACGAAGATCAGTACTCACTTTGTCATGGGTGCACAAGAACGTCGTTGCGATAGGGTCGAACGTTTTGGAGTTACTGATGAGTACACACTTTTTATTGACGCTGACACGGCGTATTCTTAGGGAGCGATCAGTATGGATTGGCGCAGTCGCGCAGCCTGCCTTGATAAGGATCCGGAACTCTTCTTTCCGGTAGGTAACACCGGACCTGCATTACTGCAGATAGAAGAAGCCAAGGCGATTTGTCGTACATGTCCGGTGCAAGAGGTCTGCTTGCAGTGGGCTATCGATACCGGTCAAGACTCAGGGGTCTGGGGCGGTATGAGCGAAGACGAACGTCGCGCGCTGAAGCGCCGCAAGGCTCGTGCACGTCGCGCTTCTTAAGATACTTTTCAAAAAACCGAAGGTGTTGCACAATCTGTGCAGCACCATCGGTGTTTAATGGTCTAACGGGATCAGCACCGTGGCGCGGGTCCCCGCAACCCCCGCAGCATTGCGTCGCTCTCGCTGCCAGGTAATTGTTCCCCGCAGATCTGATTCGACCAGTGTACGAATAATCTGAGTGCCGAGACCGCTACCAATCGAGTACACGGCCTCCGGTACGTCAACGATGCCTTCATCGACTACCTCCACCTTGAGATATGGATGAGGCTGCCCTGATGGTTGGTACCGTTTGACCAGCAGTTGGATATTGCCCCCTGCAACGTCGGTGCCATGCTCAACAGCGTTGGTCGCCAGTTCGTTGACCACCAGCGCCAGTGGTGTTGCCAGCTGCCCAGGCAACTGACCGAAGCTTCCGTCTATGGTCGTTGTCAACGGCCTGGATTCAGCAGCGATATCAACGGCCATTGTGAACTGTCTGTTCAGCAGATCGTCCATATCAACGGTAGAGTCCATGGTTTGAGATAGCGTCTCGTGGACCAGAGCAATGGCGTCCACCCGAGACATTGCTTGTAGCAGCGCATGCCGGGCGCCATCAGACTGCATTCTGCGCGATTGCATTCGCAGTAATGAGCCCACTGTTTGCAGGTTGTTTTTCACACGATGATGGATTTCGCGAATCGTGGCGTCTTTACTAATGAGCTGCTCATCCCGACGACGAATTTCTGTGATATCGCGAAGCAAAACCAGGGCAGCAAATCGAGTTCCGTGCTCGTCAAAAAGCGGAATTGACCGGGCTGAGAGCACAACTTTTCGAGTTTCGATATCCACCCGAGCAGATTGTCGCCCAAACAAGACCGTCGGCATCGCTTCGTTAATAGGCATGCCTTGGTCTAGCTCATTGGTGACCAGACGTGCTAGCTGCCGTCCGTCCATCGATTCACGGATTCCAAGTTTCCGAAACGCTGAAGTTGCATTCGGCGACGCATAAATGACCAGGCCGTATGCATCGATCCGCACGAGACCATCACCTACCCGAGGATTCCCGTGACTTGTCGATGAGGCTTTTGAGTCTTCCGCAGGCCATACGCCATTTGCCATCATCACAAATAGGTCATTGGCAGACTTCCGGTAAATTTCTTCCAGGCGCGATGCGTGCCGTTGCGAGACCAGGTTTTGATGCACGGTTACCACCGCGATAGTCTCGTGTTGCCACACAACAGGCCAAGCCGCGATGCCCGGTGGTCCATAAGGATATTCATCGCTGGCGACGACAGGTTGCCCACCTGTAAAAACATGTTCCAAGACAGGCTGCAGGTTCGCTGGTGGTCCGGCACCGGTCATATCTTGGGGCAGGCTGGTTTGTGCCGTAACCGGGCGTGCCTGGGCGTGAGCAAGATACGAATCACCACTGGGGTACCACAGGACCATATCGCAGAACGACAGATCAGCAGCGATCTGCCATTCAGAGATGATGAGTTCCAGTCTTGGACGGTGCCGATCGAAAATCAAAGACCCGGGAGACGAGGTGTACATATATGTAGCGTAACCTCGTCGCCCGGGTTTGACGACGGTATGTCGCAGTTACAGGATAAGCGTGCGCAGACGTCGCAGAACGACGGTGAGCATTGATAAGTCTGTATCGCCCTGACTGGCAGCTTGCTCGTGCAGTTGCTCGGAGACGCCATCCAGGAAGGTCCGGACCCGAGCTACACGCCGCGCGTGATCCGCTTCCCAATGTTTGAGGGCTTCCTGGGCATTCATCTCTTCATTGCCTTCGGTAAGGACCACGGCACCCGTGAGCTCAGTCAACCAGGTGTAGAGATCTTCACGCATAGAGACTCGTGACAGTGAATCCCAGCGTGTATGCCGCGAGAGGCCAGTGATGAGTTCTAAGAGATTGCTGACACCAAATTCCTCATGCAGTGCGAAGAAAATCCCGGCCACTCGTCGAGCATCGACGTCAATTGACTCAGACAATTCCACGATGTCCAGCAGTGAATATGCTTCAAAGATTCTCGCGCTTCTGGCAGCCAGGTCTTGAGAGAACCCGGCTGTGATCAATCGGTCCCGATCGTCTTCGAAACGCTGCTTGGTTTCACCAATAAACATATCCGTCAAGGTGGGCAGCAGTGCTTGAACCTGATCTTGATAGGCCTCGATACGCTGCTCCATCAACAGGTCCGCGCGCTGATGATGAATAATCCAGCGGGTAAGACGGTCGGTCAGACGTCGCAAACCATAACCGGCTTCCCACCGCACATCTGCATCCAAGGAATTGGGAAGCGCTTCAAGCTCGCGGCGGTACTCGTTGATCAAGTAGATCTCTTGAGCAGCCAAGAACGATTCAACCACGGTTCGAACGTCTGCTCCGGTTTCCTCCTGTGCCCGGAATACTGTAGTAATGCCGCCAGTATCAATCACATGGTTGGCTACTAGCATTGCGATAATCTCATGGGCCAGGGGGTGGCGCAGCACAGTGTCTCCGGCGCGCTGCTGCAGTGTTTGTGGGAAGTAGGCATACAGCCAATCATTGAACCACTCGTCTTCGACCAGTGGAGAGTCCAAGAGGTCCTGCATCAGCTGGATCTTGGTGTACGACGCCAAGATTGCCAGTTCCGGGGTGACAAATCCTTCCCCATCGTTCAATCGCTTACGAAGTTCTTCTTCACTCGGAATGGCTTCTTGTTCGCGGTTGAGTCCCGCATGCTCTTCTAGCCATGCAGTGTGACGTATCAAAGTTGGGGTCCAGTCGTCTTCTAATCCTTCTTCCAAACGCAGCAGGGCATTTTGTGCCACGTTCGTAACCAACACAAGCTCCGCGACTTCATCGGTCATGGACAACAGCAGGTCAGAGCGCTCATCTTGGTTAATGACGCCTTCGGCCAACATGGTGTCAATCAGGATCTTAATGTTGACTTCATGATCCGATGCGTCGACGCCACCCGAGTTGTCGATGGCATCCATGTTGATCAGGACACCGTTGCGTGCCGCTTCGACACGCCCCGCCTGGGTGGCACCGAGGTTGCCACCCTCGCCGACTACTTTGGCTTGGATTTGTTCGCCATTGATGCGAATCGGGTCATTGGCTCGGTCCCCCACGTCATCGTGAGTTTCGTCCGATGCCTTGATGTAAGTACCAATACCACCGTTGTAGATCAGGTCTACGGGCGCCTGCAGCACCGTTTTGAGCAATTCATTTGGGGTCATCTCAGTGATGCCGTCAGCAATACCAAAGACTTGTTGCATCTGCTCGGTGATTTCTACTGAGCGTGCCGATCGATCAAAGACACCGCCCCCGGCTGAGATGAGGTCTGGCTCATAATCTCGCCATGTTGAGCGTGGCTTGAAGTAGAGCCGTTCGCGTTCGTCAAAGCCAACATCGGGATCGGGGTTTGGATCGATGAATATGTGTAGGTGGTTGAATGCTGCAACCAGTTTGGTGTGCCGTGAGCGACGCATGCCATTACCAAAGACATCGCCGGACATGTCTCCGATCCCGACCACGGTGAAGGGTTCGGTCTCCACGTCGACACCCATGGTGCCAAAGTGGGATTTCACGGATTCGAATGCACCGCGAGCGGTAATACCCATTTTCTTATGGTCATAACCCACCGAACCACCCGAAGCATAGGCATCACCTAACCAGTGGTCATATTCAGCGGCAATCTCATTAGCGGTGTCCGAGAACCCCGCGGTGCCCTTATCTGCTGCAACCACCAGGTAGGTATCTGCGTCGTCGTAGCGGATAATGTTGTCACGGGTATGAATGATGCGTTGGCCATCGACGGTTTTTTGATTGTCGGTGATGTCCAACATGCCCCGCATGAAAGTCCGATAGGCTTCCCGGCCCGCTTCCATCCAGGCATTACGGTCCACGGCGGGGTCGGGAAGCTGGTGAGCGTAGAAGCCGCCTTTGGCACCCTGGGGCACAATGACAGCGTTTTTGGTTTGCTGTGTTTGGACGAGCGAGAGCACTTCGGTACGGAAGTCTTCGCGTCGATCGGACCAACGCAGGCCACCACGGGCAATAGCGCCGAACCGGAAGTGTACGCCGGATATCTCTGGTGAGTGGACCCAGATTTCATGGAGCGGCTGAGGGTGTGGCGCAAACGGGATACGTTGCGGTGCCAATTTGAAACTGTGCCAACCGTGTCCCGTGTAGACATTGGTACGGTCGGTGGCTTGCATGACGGTCAGATAATGCCGGAGCAGTCGGTCGGCGTCAAGCGTTGCCACCTGATCGATTCGCTCATGTAGCGAGTCGACGATAGCGTCGAGTTTTTCGAGACGTTCTGCAGACGCCTGGCCTTCGGGTTCTGTACCGACCCCGTCGATATTCGGATCGAATCGGGTTTCGAAGTACTCGACCAGCCCTGCGGTGACCGCTGGATTAGCTAAGAGGACTTCTGCCATGAATTGCAACGAGTTCGGTAACTGCAGTTGTCGCAAGTAGTGACCATACGCGCGTAGGACAGCCACAAGATTGGGGGCAAGACCCTGATGTAAGACCAGTTTGTTGAATGAATCTGCCGCAATATCGCCCACGATGGCCGCAGCCACGGTGTCTTCGAGTAGTTTTCCAACACTGCTAATGTTCACGTCATCGCCGGCCAGCAGACCGACGTCGTAGAGATGGTAGGTATCCCGGTTTCGCGGAGTAATGTGGAACGGGTATTCGTCAGTTACTTCGACCCCGAGTTCACCGAGAATTGGCATCAGCGTAGTCAGAGTGATCGACGTGGCGGAATAGATCTTCATGCGCACACCGGTTTCACGCGGCACGAGATAAATGGCAGGTCGATCGCCATCTAATGCGGTGAAACGCGAAATATCTTCCATCGCGTCGTCGATGCCAAACCGCACCCGATAGTTCGGCGGGAAGGCTTCATCCCACACCTGAGCCGCTTCAACTCCGGAGTTCTCACCAAAGACGGTGACTGCCTGAATATCCACGCCCTCTTTCCAGGAGCGCACTGCCATCACGAGTTCGTCCTCGATAACGTTTTGGTCCACCGTGTCGTAGCCTTGCCAGTCTTGTGGCAGCTGAATCCGGTAAAACACTCGTGCCAGAACTGATTCATCGAGGTGGACGCTGTAATCTAGCGATTCTGCGTTCAGATGGCGGACTAGAACGTCTTGGATTCGCAATCGAACCGAGGTGTTGTACCGATCGCGCGGCAGAAATACCATGGCGGTCATGAACCGTCCGTATATATCGGGACGTAAAAAGAGCCTGGTTTTGCGGCGCTGTCCCAGACCGAGGATGCCCAGCATCGTGTCCAAAATTTCTCTGGGTTCCATCTGTAGCATCTCATCGAGTGGGTAACGATCCAACTCGTGATCTAACGCGGCAGCAGAGTGTGAGTCAAATGCAAAGCCGGCCTCTTCACGAACCTGTATGGCCAGTTCACGCGCATAAGGAACCTGGTCTATGGGGAGTGCCTCAAGGGTGGGCCGCCAGAGACCGAGGAAACGGCGTTCCCCGACTACGGTGCCTTGGTCGTCATACTTTTTCGCTGCGATGAAATCCATGTACGCATTGCGGTAGACCCGAGACCGGGAATTCGTCTTCGTAATGATCAGCGGATTGGGATTGTCGATCTGCTGTTGCCCGAGTTCTGTGAGCGGGCGGGCCGTCGAAGTTTGTTCTCGGAGCACCCCGAGTCCGGTCTCACGGTTGGCGTCCAAGTATTGTTTGCCATCGCCATTTGTAGCCAAGTCGTATTCGCGGTAGCCAAGAAACACGAAATTGTCGGCGTGCATCCACTCAAGCAGTTCAGCCGCGGGCTCCACCCCCCTGGCTGTGGGCGGTGCCTCGGAACGGAGTGCTTCGGCAGTTTGGGTTGCAGCTTCTTTGAGCAGTTCAAAGTCTTCATTGGCCGAACGCACATCAGCCAAGGCTGCCTCAACAGCAGCTTCGAGGTTTGCTGCTTGGTCGGCTTCCAATGGCACGCCCGTTTGGATCGATATCCAGGATTGCAGTTCGGCGTGCTGTCCCTCTGGAGCAGCTGGAATGTGCTCCAGCGGCATGACAGCATCACCGGAAAGTCGGGGCTGGTGTGCTGGGAGTTCGAAGATTGCAGTTAACCGTTGGTCCTTTTGAGCGTGGTGTGCCACCACAATGGGATGGACGATCACCGACATCGGCACGTCCATCTTATTCAGCTCCGCCGATACGGAATCCACCAGGAACCTGATATCTGGATGCACGACTTGCACCACTGCATACCGGGGTTGTCTCACGATGCCAATTTTGGGCTCGCCGGCAGCTTCAACGGCCAGTTCCAGGTGCGACTGCACCATGGCTTTTCGGCCTCCTTCGCCAAGCTCACGTTGGTCTTCTGGAGATATGTGCCGGAAATAGACTTCCATGAGTTCATTGGTGGCTTGAAGTTGGCTACCTGTGGACGGCGCTGTCCACAACGGATCATTTGCAGGCATTATGCATCTTCCTTTGTGCGAAAAAGTACTCACCGGCGGCGCCATTGCCGCCACACCACACATTAGCTCCTCCAGCTCATCAGACAACAGGGTTGAGGAGCAAGGGTCACAGGCCGGACAATCACCGACTCCGTGTTAGGCGCTGCTTGAATGTTGTAACTGCCTGACGCACCCGAGCGGTCGTGGCCTTTGCGTTCGGTGTTTTAACGGCGGAGGACGGTGCCGGTGTCGGTGCACAGGCGAGCATGAGCTTTCGAATACCGTGGCGCAGTTCAGATTTCGGGGCAGACTCGGCGAGTGTTTTGCCTGCTAGCAGTGCCGTAGACACGATTTCCGGTGCCCAAGGAATGAAATGTTCCAGTGCATTGGAAGGCCCGAAGCGTTCCCATACTCCAGTCAGCTGGTGTTTTGGGCCGACTCCGGACGCCAAGGCAGTAACTTTATTCATGACAGGTACGACCGACGTTTGACTGGTTTCTGTTAGGAGTTCTAACCCTTTCATAAACCGAACGAAACCCACGGGATCGCCGGTCCCCACCGCCATGACGCTGTCAGCGGTGCGCACCGCGGTCACAGTCGTCGCGTTGCGCTGTGGCGCCGGTATATCAAAGCTGAGCTCTTCGTCTTCTTCCAGGCCAAAACCGCAGTCAATAATAATCTGGTCCCAACCAGCCCGTGCCGCCAGTAACACCTGTGTCCATGCGGCAGCACGCAATTGTGGCCAACGTTCGGCCCGAGTCAGACCCGTGATGACGTCTAATCTGGTGCCGTCCACCGTGACATGTTGAGCGAAATTGGCCAACGATGATGCATCGATGCCGTTGTGTTCCGCTGCACGACAAGCCTGCGCGATAGCTGCAGTATCATCCAGTAAACCGAGGTGGACCGCAATTGCGGCCCCGTAAGTGTCAGCGTCGATAAGCAAGGTTCGGTAACCGGCCAAGGCCGATTCCACAGCCAGATTCACAGCGATCGTGGTTACGCCAGGAGAGCCTATCGGGCCCCATACTGCCGTCACATGCCCCAGCGGCCCGTGTTCAACTTCGGACATTTCAGCTGCTATGACGCCGTCGTCAACCGTCTGATGAGAAGCCTCGGACGCATCATCCGGTTCCTCACGTATCGCTAGAACGGGCGATGCTGATAAGTCGCAAGGTATTTGTTCGACAGAATCGTTGGTGGGTGTTTCAGACAACGAAGCGGTTGGGAGATCTTGGGCGGGGTCATAAGGCGCAGCTCGACGCCCCGTACGTCGGCCCCTGCTGTGGTGATCAATGGTTTCGGCCACCATCGTCGAATTGTGGTCCGGATCCACGTCTTTCAGGAAACGTAAATCCTCTGGGCTGAGTTCTGCCGAAATCTCTACGGATGCAACCGACCGGTGCGCTTCCTGGAGCCATTGCACAAGTTCCGTACCTGACCAGTTCGGTGAGGCCACTGGAATACCTAAAGTGCTAAGGCGTTGACGGTCTTCAGTCACATCGCTGATCGCGGCCACCTTAGGGCCGTATCCATCACCGTCTGCTAACTGTTGCAAGGTCTCTAAACTGACCATTTCAAGGTCGTTGGCCACCAACACAACGTCAACAAGACCAGACCGAGCCACTGCCATGAGCTCTGCAATCACATGGCAACGGTGGCTAATGGTCACGCTCGAGCGGGTTGCTTCGATCGGTGTGACATGATCAAAACGCGGATTAATAGTTGTCGCAACATTGAGTGTTTGCATCATGCGCTACTTACCGACAGTTGTTGGTACAAGCGAAATCTGTGCCCCGTTGGCCTGCGCATCAAGCACAGTGGGCAATGCTTCCTCGGAAAGCATCAAATAGACTGTGGTCGTTTCAGCCGCCGCAAAGGCCGACGAGTTATCGTTCATGCCGACTACTTCAGCGTTGCTAATAAGTTTCGTCGGTTCTTCGAAACCACGACCGTCAGCACTTGCCAGTGCCACCCAGGCGTCCGCCCTGGAACCAGTGGAAACCGCCGAGGGCATATCCTTCGAAACGCGAACGCCAACTTGTTGGCGCCCGTCTGGGTCCGAGTTTGAAACGTCTTGGACGGGCAACATTTCACCCTGTCTGATCGTGGACGAGACAAGAAATTTGGACGGTAATTGATCGTCTGCTATCCAGTATCGATCTGATGACTCAGACATGCTGGCTTGTACGATATGAAAATCTTCCGCACTGACTTCAGCGCCCGGAACAATGTCCACGGATGCCGCCCAATAGCCCTCTCGGGCGTCCATGGCTTGAATGAGTGCAACCACGCCTGTGATTGAAAGTAAGACAAGAATGATGCCTACGATCAGCCGTGGGTCCCGCCAGCCGGGTGCCCGAATACGAGATGCTTCTACTGGTTCTTTGTTCATGTGCTATTCCTCGGTGTGAGTTTCCAGCATCTACTGTGGCGCATTGCACGCAAGAACGAAAGGCCTGATTCGCCCAGCTAGACCGAACATGCAGAAAAACCGCGTGATGATCAGGGTTATGCACATGAATGCACTTGTGAACAATATGCATCTAGAGTAACCTAAGAGCAACAAAACCTATCAAGTTTTCCGATCATTAGGAGCTGCAATGCCCCGCTTTCTGACCCTGACGGATGTTGCAGAAGAACTCCAAATCTCGACCGCCGCTGTTCGCACCATGGTTCTCAAGGGCGAACTCGAAGCATTTCAGATCGGCGGCAGAGGCCAATGGCGCGTTGACTCACAAAAATTCGAAGATTTTATCGAACACCTACATGACGAACAGCGTCAGCGCGTTGTCGAGACAGATCAACAACGCGACGAGCAACATCAGTAACCTGCGACATCGGCGGTTACATATCGTTGAGGCTCATCGGAGACGCTCGCACCAGCAAGACCGCCTCAAAAGGTACGACTCGGACCCCCTGCACAACGGCAGCACGCCTAAATTCGTCACGAGCATGCATCGCTACGTCGAAGTGATCCTTGCCGACCCTGTCGATTGTGCCCTCGGCAACGACGTCCCCGTGTCGCCCCAGCACCTGCAAGGCTTCTCGGCGACGACCAAGCGAACGATAAATTGACGCCATACTGGGGCCTGCCTGCAATGGGCGTGACGGAACGGTAGCGCGCTGAAGATGACCTTCAACCCCCAAGATAGCGTCGCGGCTGATAAGCACCGCCCCTGATTCCGCGTGGCCCCCGACCCAGGTGGGGCCAACAGAACGCAACTGCAGTACTTGAATTCGACCATCCTGCAGCACCACACGGACCTGCTGCCCTAGAGCCCCGCGCAATCTATCCATCAGGCTCAGCTCAGCCCACATGCCCCTGGTCAGTTCCGCAGCATCCTGCTCTGCAGACTGCCATCGCCCAAACTCTAGCTGGGCTTCTAAATCGGCAAAGAGATCATTCCATCGCATGGAATCACCATAAAGCCGCCTGGACGAGATTGCAGCATCTGAATGTCGCTTGCCCATACGGCAAACGCTCAACGAAATTTGACGCACAATCACACCCCGAGAATCAAAGTGCATCAAACAATATCAAACGATTTCTAAGTTATCCGTTGACAACCAAATAACATGTGTGCAAAGCTACGTTCATTGTTAGGAAGAACTTTGAACCAGGAGACGCATGCGTAAATACAGTGCAACACCTCGGCAGCATTCAGCCCAGTTTGAAGATATTGTGCTGGCTGTGCTGGGATCCCTTGCCGGACCGCTGCTGTTGTGGATAGCTCAAACGTGGCAACACAACCCTGCGGCAACGTCAGTCCAAACGATGGAGTACTGGATCGCGTTGTTGTGTGGATTTTTGGGCATCGGGCTCTGCACGATATGGGGGATTTTTCTCCTTGCCGGACTTGGATTTGCTATTGCCGTCAAAACTAAAAATAAGGTAGTCGGGTATTGGTCGGGTCTGTTTACCCCGAAATTCCTGCAACGGATCATCGTCTCTGTCATCGGGATCCAGCTCACTTTTAGTTCGCAGGCATTTGCAACTGAAGCGACCACCCCGGAACCCACCGAGATCGCGTCAACGATCGCGGACAACCCGTTCATGCCAGAGCTTGCCGAAATGTCAGCTGCCACGGACGAGCAGGCGCATTCGTCACCCGCGGCTAAACAGTCATCCGACGAGCCCTCTCCCAGGTCAGCAACTTCAAAGGCACCTACTACGGCCGTCCCTGACACGCAATCGCCGGCGGCTGCCCCTCAACCGCGGAAATCAAGTCAGCTCGAACCTGATGTTGTACCCGAGGCTACAGGGAGCTCGAACGGTACCGAAATCCCTGTTCAACCCACTCCACGTCAGACGACCACAATTCCTGTACCTCAAGACCCTATGCGAGACACCGAAGATCAAGAGACAACGAAGCCGGGTCTGCCCGGGATATACCTGCCACAAAAGCCGGTGCCATCCCCGTATATTGCGACACCAAATCCGGACCGCAGCCCCGAAGAGCCCACGTTCGTAGTACAGACAGGCGACAGCCTGTGGGATATTGCTCATCAAGAGCTGGGATCGGAGTCAACGCTTCCACAGATCGACCTACGCTGGCGTCAATGGTGGCAACACAATATCGACGTGATTGGTAAAGATCCCCATGTGCTCTCCCCCGGAACCGTACTCAAAGCTCCACCATTTACTCACTAAATCACTCAATACCTTCACACGAGATGAGGAACACCCATGTCCAGTGCACTGCCTGAACCTCTGTCCCTTGGCAACGACAAGCAAGCTAGCCCAAAACGGCATCTAAGATCCGTTGCTCAAGAAACTCTCACAATTACCCCAGTACCTCGGCCCGTTCTTCGTACTATTTACCAAGAACCCAAAATTGCATCATCTCTAACCGCTCCAGCCGACGAATATGCTCCGCAGCGGGAGCCTCTTGGATCTAGTACACAGTCCAATATCGTTTCGTTACGGAAGCATCGTGCCCCGGAGGTTGGCGATCGCTGGCACCTAGAGCAACGTGAGGCAATCAAAAAGATGACGCAAACAATAGGCTCCGCATTTGTTGAAGCCGAACTTGGATTACGCCCCTTCACGCAGCTCAGTACGTGGATAGAACTGGAGCTCTTTCAAAAACTGCGTGCCCGCGTAGAACGTACAGTCAACGGTAACTATCTTGCAGCTCGGTGCAATGAACGTGGCGCTACAAAAGTACCCTCAATTACTCCGATTGGAGTTCGTGCTGAGGTTCGCGAAAATGGCGACTGGGAAACCTCTATGACCATCCGTGTAGGTCAACGCGCCCGGGCGATCGCGATGCGTCTCTGTCTGCAACGGGAGCGTTGGAAAGTTACCGCATTTGAAATTGGTTAGGAGTTCTTCCGAGCTTTCTTCGCGGCCTTACGCGCTTCACGTTCATCCGTCTTGCGCTCGTCCCGGGACTTTTGAGCCTGCTTGACTCGTTGTCCGTCGGCCGCACGGGTTTGGGTGGTGGCCGTACCGGGCGCTGAGGCGGAAGGACCTGAGTACTGCAACGGTTGTTGTTGCTGATTACTGAAGTTCGCGATCTTCGAGAAGTCACCGGCGACCCCCGGCAGAGCGGATCCAGCTTTCACTTCCGGTTTTCGGAATTGGACGTTAAACAGTTTGTAGACTGCGTCTTCCCGCACTGCTTGCATCATGGATTGGAACATAGTGTGTCCCTCACGTTGGTACTCGACCAAGGGATCTCGCTGTGCCATTGCACGCAGCCCCACGCCTTCACGTAAGTAGTCCATCTCATATAGATGCTCTTGCCATTTCTGGCCGATGGATTCCAGCAGTACCCGGCGTTCAAGGTCGCGCATCAGTTCTTCGCCGAATTCTTCTTCACGAAGCCCGTAGAGCACCTTGGCATCAGAGACGAATTCTCGTTTGAGGTCGGCCGGCTTGACCCTTGAAAGCGAGCCAAATTCCTCTTCCATGTCCTCTTGCGTGATCGATACCGGGTAGAGACCGCGCAGATTCTGCCAGAGCTGACCGGCATCAAGTTCTTCATTCTTATCGAGCTGATAGGCATCATCGACGATGTCCGATACAGACTCTTCAATAAACTCCACGATCCTGCTTTGCAGGTCTTCACCCTCTAGGATGTGGATTCGATCATTGTAGATCGCTTCGCGCTGGGAATTCATCACCTGGTCGTATTTCAGAACATCTTTACGCTGCTGTGTATTACGTTCTTCAACAGTTGCCTGGGCGCGCTCGATCGCTTTACTCACCATCTTCGCTTCAAGCGGCATATCGTCTGGGAAGTTACTCATACCCATGACGCGTTGAGCCATGCCTGCGTTAAAGAGTCGCAGCAGGTCATCGGTCATCGACAGGTAGAACCGCGATTCACCAGGATCGCCCTGGCGACCTGAACGACCACGTAACTGGTTATCGATACGCCGAGACTCGTGACGCTCGGTGCCTAATACATAGAGTCCGCCGCTGTCTTTGACGGTCTCACGTTCTTGCTCGGTATCTGCCTTTGCTTGAGCAAAGACTTCGGTCCAGACCTTTTCGTATTCCTCAGCGTCCTCTTCAGGATCGAGACCCCGGCGGTTCATTTCCGTAACGGCTGCGAATTCAGAGTTTCCACCAAGAATAATATCTGTACCGCGACCCGCCATATTCGTCGCAACGGTCACGGCACCCGGTCGACCAGCATCAGCAATAATGGCAGCCTCGCGAGCATAATTCTTCGCGTTCAAAACTTCGTGCTTGATGCCTTCTTTGGCTAGAAGTTTCGAGACGTATTCAGATTTTTCTACCGACGTCGTACCGATAAGCACTGGCTGGTTGTTCTTGTGACGTTCTGCCACATCTTCGATCACGGCAGCAAACTTCGCTTTTTCGTGTTTGTAGACCAAGTCTTGTTGATCCACACGTTGTACATCTTTGTGGGTTGGAATGGGTACAACACCGAGTTCATAGGTCGACATGAATTCTGCAGCCTCGGTCTCTGCTGTACCGGTCATACCCGAAAGCTTCGTGTATTTTCGGAAATAGTTCTGCAGGGTCACCGAAGCCAGCGTCTGGTTTTCTGCATGAATCTTGACTTTTTCCTTGGCCTCGATCGCCTGGTGCAGACCATCAGAGAGTCGACGACCGGGCAGCATACGCCCGGTGTGCTCGTCAACGATTCGGATTTCGCCATCGATGAGTTCATATTCTTTTCCACGCTGAAAGAGCTCTTTGGCACGGATTGCATTGTTCAGATGCCCAATAAGTGGCGTGTTGGCAGATTCGTATAGATTATCAATGCCAAGCCAGTCTTCTACCTTGTCAATGCCGTGTTCCAGTACAGATACAGTGCGTTTCTTTTCATCGATTTCATAATCGGTGTCGCGCTTCAACCGCGGTGCAAGTTTAGCGAACTGAGAATACCAACCCGATACGTCACCTTGGGCTGGTCCGGAGATAATCAGAGGGGTGCGGGCTTCGTCAATGAGAATCGAGTCGATCTCGTCCACGATGGCGAAACCGTGACCGCGCTGCACCATGTCATTTTTCGACATGACCATGTTGTCGCGCAGGTAGTCGAAGCCAAACTCGTTGTTGGTCCCGTAGGTAATATCAGCATCGTATTGTGCTTTGCGCTGGGAGGGTGGGAGCCCGGAGGAAATCACACCGGTTTCCATGCCGAGGAACCGGAAGATACGGCCCATGAGTTCAGACTGATATTCAGCAAGATAGTCATTCACCGTCACAATATGCACGGCTTCGCCAGACAACGCATTGAGGTACGCCGGTGCAGTAGCAACCAAGGTCTTGCCTTCACCGGTTTTCATCTCAGCGATCCTACCCTCATGAAGCGCTGCACCGCCCATCACCTGCACGTCGAAGTGGCGTAGCCCAACGGTACGAGAAGCAGCCTCGCGAACAGCGCCAAACGCCTCGGGAAGTAGGGCATCGAGACTCACGCCATCTGCGATTTGTTGCTTGAACGAATCTGTTTCGGCACGCAGTTCAGCATCTGAGAGAGCTGCGAAGTCATCTTCGACCATATTCACGGCGTCAGCGTATTGCCACAACCGTTTGAGGGTCCGTTTCTCGCCGGTTCGCAAAATCCGTTCAATAAATGATGCCACGTGTCTTATACTCCCGAAATCTTCGACTCTTGGCGGGGTTACCGCGCACTCTTGACAGTCTACGTCGCAAGTCTGTGCACTTGCCAAACTGAAGTGTCTTCACATACATGATGCCCCACCGTTGCCGATGGGGCATCATATTTTAGCACTGAGCTTTAGGCTTCAGCTTGACGATAATCGCGTACCGTCTCAGACTCTTCCTCGCCCATTGCGATCACGCCGTAGGACCAACCGCGGCGTCGGTATGCAACTGATGGCAATCCTGATTCCTCGTCAATAAAGAGGTAGAAATCGTGACCTACCAGCTCCATATTGTCGATGGCATCATCGAGGGTCATCTGCTGTGTTGGGAAAACTTTACGACGAATCGTGACTGGAATATCACCGTTCTGCTCCAGACGTTCCTGTTCCGCCTGCTCTTGAGCTTCGACGGCTTGCTGCTCGAGCACTTCCTCGACCAGCGAGACGTCGGAAGGTACCGGTGCAAAATTCTGTGTCAGTTCTTGCACTGATGGACGACGACGGCCACTCTTTGCACGTTCACGCAAACGGCGAAGACGCTCTTGCAGCCGGGCAAACGCGTGGTCGAACGCTATCTGTTTATCATTGTCATTCGCTTCGGAACGGACGACGTTACGAGGTGAATGCAGTGTAAGTTCTGCGGTGACTAAACCAGAGGCCCCGGTGTGTGATTCACGGGAAACGAGTTTGACCTCCAGACGCTGTGCTTGTTCGGTCAGTGATGAGATCTTTTCGAATTTCTCTTCAACATACGTACGGAAGTCGTCCGAAAGATCTGTATCGCGGGCCAGGTAATTGATGTCTAATGCCATCAAGTCCTCCTCGTAGTACTTAGTGCAATAAAGTCAGCGGTGAAACAACTCGTGAGTCGCTTTGCTTCACCGCCTACGCTGGGTCATCCCCATGGTACCTGCTGGATGCCTGAAGGATAAGTTCTGATGCTACGCTCCAGGGCAATTCATTGAATTTTGCTTCTTTGGCATGGTTCCGTTCGCACTAATTGCGGGGCACGACCGTAGCTACGACGACGGCCGCAACGACGTCGAAACCGGCCGACTCCAGCGTTCTCGTCGCTGCGGCCAGAGTGGCTCCGGTGGTCAGGACATCATCAACAAGTATCACTGGTTCTGCCGCTGGATTATGGCGTAGGGCCACCCGAAATTTCTTGCGAGAGCTATCACGTCGAGACTGAACTCCGGTACCGGCATGCGAGGAGCGGTTATACAGCTGCCAGCGAGTTTTCAGGGTTTCCGCGTCATAGAGCATCGTAGGCGGCACAGATTTCGGCAGCATTGCAGTGACCGGGTTATACCCGCGCTTTCTCATACTCGCTCCAGATGCAGGGATAGGAACCAGCCGATAGTAGGGGTATCCCAGAGTATCCGCCGCGTGCTGCAGTGTCCGGTATACAATCGGCCGCAGAAATCCTGCCGCGTTGACGCGTTGATGGTCTTTGAAACGCAGTAGCAGCTTGGACATTTCCGGAGTGTAGAACGACGAAGCAAACACGGGTAAAGCCATGCCCGTCACTGTGTTGAGTGGCAACGAATCAGCAAAGTCTTGCGCCTGCACAACCTGGGCGTGCTGTTCTTTTAGTAATGCGGTACACCGAGTGCACAGTTGGTATTGGACGGCGTCGTCCCAAGCGCACAGCACACACGGATTAGGGATTAACAAGTTGCTCATCCCCTGCCATGCACGGGTAATCGTCCTGGCCGCCGGTGACGTGGCCAAACGATCAATGGCCTGCAAAAGCGAACTCATGTACACAGTGTGTCGGACACCCGCAAAAGTTGGAGCGCGTGTCGGAGTGTCTGTGGATATCAGCCTGGATAAGACAATTCGGTGGGCGCCTCAGGTTGTGCCCGCCAGTTATTGCCAACGCGAAGATATGCGTTGTCTTCCGTTTCTGCGTACACATTGCCGGCACCGGTCGAGAAGCTCACCATACCCAGCATCGGTTTGAAATTTACTGATGGACCGCTGAATCCAAGGAGCTCGAGCTCAACGCGCTCCCGGTCCGAGACACGTCCAGCAAGCACCTCTGCGGTCGAGTACCACTCAACGGTATTGGGCGGTTCGTCGGCTTGTAATTTGAAGGTGTTGCCCAACGCCTGAGGTTGTCCTTGTTCATCGCGGATCAGACCCGCCAAATACAATTCAGCGGGCTTATCTTCCCGTTTAACGACGACGGCGGCGCGGGTACCCTCCGGCGAAATGCGAAGGGAGGTAATTTCGACGTTCTGTCCGGCCCAGGGGTGGGTGATTTCTAATACTTGTCCGGTACGAGTGGTTTTTGCGGCAATAATCGTGTTGTCGTCGGTTACCGAAAACACCCAGTCGTGCACATCCATTGATGGTGCAATGAGATCGGTGCCGGTGGCAATCTCATAGGACTGCGTGGCATCGTTGGCCGCATAGAGGGTATCGCGATCGGCGTTGACAAAGGCAGCCGTATCGCGTTGCCGGTTCATCGTGGGGTCAGCCGGTTCCAGATTCGCCACATTTGGAAAGCCGTCCATTGTGGTGGTTGAATTCGCTTCATAGGCCACCAGCTGTTGCGTCTCGGGATGAATACCGACCTGTGTGTTGCCAGTGGTCACTGTGCTATCGGCCGGGGTGAATTCATCGGGGGCTTCGTCGAGATCAATCACGGATCGTTCTCTGGTCATGGATACATCTGAGACCCCGGGATAACGTTCCAGCGCGAGTTCCAGTTGTTGTTGCATGCGGTGCCGCGTAAGTTCTGAGGTGTCGGCAAATGTTTCATCCGTGAGATCCACCTGGGCAGTGGATGTGGAGACCGGCACGATATCACGGAAGAGTTCCGCGTCCTGCTCAAATGCAGAGACGACGGCGCCGTCAAGGTAATTGGCCGGTCCGTCGAGTAGTGCTTGGACGATGGCGGCGGTTTGATCAGAGGTGTTGAGCATCCACCGAACGTCTGGCACAGCGTAAGTGTAGGTGGGATCGTAGAAGTAGAGGGTTTGGGTATTGAACAACGCCCGGAATTGTGCAGAGTCCAGACTAATCCCATCGGGCAGCTCATCGATACGCCACTGACCGTTTACTTGCACCAGACTGAAGTCGAAGTTCTGAGTTTCGCCGCCATCGGCTAGTTCCAAAACACCCGCCTCGTCCAGAGACCCCACGGAGGATAGCTCGACGCTGTACTGATCGCCTCCGTTGGAATCGACAATCGGTTTGCCGGTGTAAATGGTGGTTTGAGCCGAAGGGTCCCACGTTTCGGCCGCATCCTCGGTCAGGAATTCGCGAGCCGTCGAGAAGTCCCCTTGAATGCCGGTTGCGGCCAAGATGAACCCATTAATCACCGACGTTTGAGTGGCATCCTGTGCCGGTCCGGCCGGGTTGAACGTGTAGGCCACGTTCTGATCAACATTGGCCTGCTGGTCTGATTCACCGATCTGGCCGGATTGTGGGATGCTAGCACAGCCGACGATGATTGCCGAGGTAAAGAGACCGGCAATGAGCAGTCGGAACAGACGAGCCAAGCTCATAATTGCTCGTCTCTGGGTTGATACAGATGTTGTTCGGTGATCCGATTAAAGACGGCTGACTGGGACGTGGTATCTTCAGGATCTACGACGTCGACATCACGCGGGGCAACGCGCTTGGCACGATCATATTCCGGAGGCAGTTGCAATGGAGCTGAACCTGAAACGACGGTTCCAGAAATCCGCGGGAGGGTCACCCGAAATGCTGAACCCTGTGAGCTCTTGCCCCAAGCATCGATGCTGCCGTTATGCAGGCGGGTGTCTTCCACGGCAATGGCCAGCCCGAGACCGGAGCCACCGGTGGTTCTGGTCCGCGCCGGGTCTGCGCGCCAGAAGCGGTCAAAGACGTGTTCAAGGTGTGCTTCGGTCATCCCCATGCCATGGTCACGGACGACGATGGACACCGAGGTGTCGTCGCCTTCCAGAATGACATCGACGGGTTGTGATTCGCCGTGTTCGATCGCATTATTGACCAGGTTGCGCAGAATCCGCTCGATCCGGCGCGAGTCGACTTCTGCGGTGAATGAATCGCCTTTAGCGATGATGGACAGTTGGGTGTCCGTCTCATCAGCCAACGGCTGTGCGGTCAGGGCGACGTCGGCGACCAAGTGCAGCAGATCCGTTTTCTCCAACGACACTTCGGCCGCACCGGCGTCGAACCGCGAGATTTCTAACAGGTCTGCCAACAGCGCTTGGAAGCGTTCGACCTGGTGATGCATCAGTTCCGTGGAGCGCCGTAGGACCGGGTCCAGCTCATTTCGGGATTCATAGAGCACTTCGGACGCCATTCGAACCGTCGTCAACGGGGTACGCAGTTCGTGGGACACATCAGAGACGAAACGCTGCTGGATTTGCGAAAGGTCTGCTAGCTGCGTGATTTGATCTTGAATATTGTCGGCCATCTTATTAAACGACTCAGACAGTGACCCGATCTCATCCGTTCGTTTGACGTCCATCCGAACCGAAAGGTCGCCGGATGACAACCACTCGGCAGTTTGCGCAGCCTGCTGGATGGGTTTACCAACCGACCGTGTGACCCACAGGGCGATACCGATGTTCATGACCAACAGTCCCACACCAGCCACAAGCAAGACGTTCATCAAGTAATCGATCGTGGCCTGGACATCGGAGAGGTCATAAATAAAGTACAACGCATAGTAGCCACCCGGTGGGAGGACAACCTGGGTGCCAAATGCCAAGCCGGGCTGCGTAGACCCGGCATCAGGTAAAGAAATCGACTGGTAATAGATGCCACTGCCGGAAGACACCTGCTGCGCCAGATCATCGGTGATGAGTTGTTCTGTGGCACCACCGGAACTCATGGACCCGACATAGAGATCGTCGTCCTCATCTAGTGGCACCAGCAGAAAGTCTCGCGCAAACGCCGTTTCATCAGTGGTCAGCTGGCGCAGCGTGTCAGCAACCAGAGAAGTGGTCGAATCCTCGTCAGCAGTCGCGGCGTTTTCAAATACCTGCCGGGTTTGCTGCAGCGCATGATTCGCTTCCGCTTGGACCTGGTTGAACCGCGACTGGAACAACCCGTTGGTAATCTGCTGGGTCAAGAAGAATGCTAAGAATAACGAACCGATGATGGTGGCCGCTGCAGCGATGACAGCTGTTCGCAACGACATCGACGAATCCCACTCGCGAACAAACCGGCGACGGGTTCGCTTAAACACACTGAACACCCGCTTCACCCAGGATGATTTGGGCTGTTCGGGTGTCAAATTGGTGGGAATGACGACGTCGGTGGACATAGGCTAGCCGGCTTTATATCCGACGCCGCGGACGGTGAGAATCACCTCGGGGTTGTCAGGATCTTTTTCGACCTTGGCACGCAGCCGCTGCACGTGGACGTTGACTAAACGAGCATCGCCCTGGTGACGATAGCCCCAAATTTCTTCCAGGAGTTCTTCCCGGGTGAGGACCTGGCCTGGACGACGTGCCAGTTCTACCAGGAGATCGAATTCTAACGGGGTCAGACTCAACGAGGTGCCATCGCGGGTGACCTCGTGACCGGCCACATCGATGGTCAAATCTGAAATATAGAGTGTTTCAGAGTCCTTGGTGTCGGTTTCGCGGAGACGAGCACGTACTCGGGCCACTAGTTCGGCTGGCTTGAAGGGTTTGGGCACGTAATCATCAGCACCTGCTTCGAGGCCGCGCACGACGTCGGCAGTTTCAGACTTTGCGGTCAACATAACCACCGGCGTGTCAGACTCCTTGCGCAGGTCGCGCAATATTTCAATACCGTCCTTGCCGGGGAGCATCAGATCGAGCAGCACCAAATCAGGGCGCACACTACGATACATGTCGTTTGCCTGACCGCCGTCGTAACAAAAATAGGTTTCAAAACCATCGTTGTTCAGGACGATACCGATCATTTCGGCTAACGCTTCGTCGTCGTCAACCACTAATACTTTGGTCTTCAACCGCATTCCTTCCAGCGCAACTCGCATAGTATTTACCAGGGTAAAGCCTACCGGACAAGTAGGGGTAAGACTTCTCATAGTGGCTTTTAAAGTAATCGCGGCGAAATTGCCCCGGCCCTCCGGCCCCATGTGGCTAGAATCTGGTTTACCACCGAGTGAACCAATACAGTATATGAGAGCACAGCTCTAACAACTTTCGAGGATGCCATGTCATATTACGGCCCGTCTAGCCCAGATCCGAGGCAACCGAACCCGTACCAGAGCGGTTCATACGGCTGGAATCCGCAAGGTGGAGCCCCACAACCACCACAGAATTATCACCCTGGATTCATGCCGGTGGCACAGCCCGGAACGCTGCCGTTGCGGCCGTTGTCGCTCGGAGACTATTTTAATTCGCTGTTCACAACGTTACGTAAATCGCCGGGACTGTTTTTTGGTGCTGCACTGCTCTTCGGGGGCCTGGCCGCTATCCTGACGGCCACCGGCGAGTTTCTCCTGAGCCGGTCTATGGGCAACCTCGGAACAATGGACCCCTACGCAGAGCTCGGTCAGGCGATGGATGGATTCGCCATCTGGATCCTCGTGTCAATGCTCCTGGCGCAAATCGCTACGGCGTTCGGGTATGTCTTTACGTGGGGCATATATTCCACCATGGTCGGTCGTGGTGCCGTTGGCATGAAGACGTCACTGGGCCAGGGTTTTCGACTTTTGCGCGGCCAGTGGGGACGTCTCATTGGGCTGACCCTCCTTATCTTCGCCGGCATAGTGATCGCCACCGTAATCACGGCGCTGTTTGTCGGACTCTTCGTCTATCTCTTCTTTAGCGACATCGAACCAACCAACGGCGGCGCCATTATCGGCATGCTGTTCATGATCTTCGCGCTCTTACTGCTCCCCCTCATACCCGTGCTGTACTTTATGACCCGCTGGTGCCTCGTGGCACCCGCCATGATCGTTGAAGACATCGGCCCCTTTGCCGCCATGCGCCGCTCTTGGAGCCTTACCCGCGGAAACTTTTGGCGCACCTTCGGCATTGGCGTCCTGTTCACGATCATCGTGTCGATCGTCCAAGGGGTGATCCTGACGCCGCTGATGATGTTCAGCAGTTTCGCAATACTCGGAGCAGGGACCGAGGCAGAATTCAACCTCGCTACCGTCATCGTGAACACCATCATCAGTGCCATTTCCACGCTGATTACCTTCGTCATCTATAACATGCTTGCGATTGTGACAAACGCGCTGTACTACGACTACCGGTTCCGAAAAGAGGGTTTGCACCTGGAATTCCAACAACTCGCGGCGCAATACTCCACGGATTCGACGATGGATCGTTTTGATACCTCGCCTGACCAACGGCCTAGTTCCTTTGATGAGACCAACCTTGTGCTTCCTGGGCGCCACAGTGTCGGGATGCAACAGAGTCAGCAGCCCGGCCACTTTCCACAGAGCGCAGCATATCCAGCCCCATATGGACAACAGCCACCTCAGGGACCACCGCAACCTCCGGGACCGTATCAATGAGGTCAACTGGCTGGACCCCCAACGATGACGAGGCTCGCAGACTCCTCACCGAACGCATCGATTCATACGACATCGACGGTTCGCTGAGCCTTTGGGAACGCTTCATCCGCTGGATTAACGAGGCACTTACGCTCAACGTCGACTCTTCTGGTGCCGGCAGCGTGGTTATCGTCGTACTACTCGCCGCTGCCGTCGCCGTTCTACTGTTTCTGCTGATCCGCTACTTCCGCCCATCGGTAAGCCCCACTGCCATTGAAGAGTCCCAACTCGTGGACTCATCGATTGCCGCTGAAGAATACTTCGATTCTGCTAAGCGCTACCTCGCATCCGGGGAGCTAGACCAGGCGTATATCCATGCTTACCGATCCATCGTGCGCAACGCTCAGCAACGACAACTCGTTGAGGTTACGCCGTCGACCACGGCAACGACTTTCGGCTGGACGATGGGTGCCGTATTGCCCCACCACCGTGACGCTATCGATGAAGCGTCGAGCGGGTTCAACCGGGTGGTCTATGGTTCCATGACCCCGACCCGAGATGCGGTGGCCACTGTTATGCAGCTGGCACATTCCCTCCAGACTGCACAGCCTCAGGCGTATAACCCCCACAACGATCCGGCCAGGTTGATACCTCGATGAAGGCTCTCCCGCGTCGAAAGTTCGGGTGGATCACGGTTGTCTGCCTGGTGGTCCTGGCCTGGCTGGCCGTTTTAACCTGGCTTACCTTACAACCGCAACGGACCGAAGGCAGCCTGGGTATCGATGACGAAACGACTCAAGGTGCCGCCGGGATCACCAGTGTGCTGGACGACCAAGGCATCGCGGTTCGTCCAGCACAATCCATGACACAATTGCGCTCCGAGTTGAGCAACCATCCGGAGGCCACCGTGGTCTTCCATGACAAGAATTCGGCCATGCAGAATAGCTCGTACGAGCGTCTCGAAGAATTAGCGGATCTGGTACCTGCTGACCAGCGAGTCTTCGCGGGAGTACCGAGTTTAGTACCGCAATACCTCTTAGACGGTGTGGACACTACCGTCGCAACGACGGCAATCGACCGGCTTGAGGTCGGCGACACGTGCCAGCTCGATGCCGCACGTGAGGCCACAGATATTAACAACATTCGCGCCGGTGTGCTCCTCCGCGATGGCTCCCAGGGCTGTTTTGCGCTGGATAACGAAGATACCGGTACAGAACAACAGTCCTATGCGTATGCCGAAACCGCTGAGGGGTCTATCGTCTTTGCAGATTGGCAAATGCTCTCCAACGCTGGTCTCCATGAAAACGGCACGGCCACTTTGGCTACCTGGGCGCTCGGCCAGTCGGATACTGTCATCTGGTTCCAGCCAGACTTCAGCCTAGACCCAGATCAGGATGGGGATCTCTCCCCCGTCCAGCTGCCCGACTGGGTGCGCATGAGCATCGTATGGGCCGTCGTCGTGACCGGGATTTTCCTGTTGTACATTGGGCGACGAACCGGTCCGGTGATTACCGAACCACTCCCGGCGGAAGTCTCCGCCGCCGAAACGACGGTGGGGCGCGGCCGGATGTACGCCAAGGGAAAGCACCACCGTCACGCATTGCAGATGCTCCAACAAGCCAGCCTTGCTCGTCTAGCTCGAACGTTGCAGCTGGGAGCCGGCAGCGCACCGAATGTTGTACTGACTGAAACAGCAGCACAATTGGACCGGCCCCTTGCAGAACTGCACCAGCTCTATGCTCCGCCGGCCCGTGAACTGACCAGCCGGGAATTTGTTTCCTGGGCACAACACTTACAGCAACTTGAACACGACGTGCGTGACCGCTTCGCAGCACCAACTAAGGAGTCATAGTGAACCAAACCCCCCGCCCCGCACTCAACGATGTCAGGACTGAGGTTGCCAAGGCCGTGGTTGGTCAAGACCACGCCGTGACCTCGCTGCTCATCGGGTTGCTCGCCGAAGGCCACGTTTTACTCGAGGGTGTTCCCGGGGTTGCTAAAACACTATTGGTTCGCAGCCTGTCGGAAGCTATGGACCTTAACAACACCCGCGTGCAGTTCACCCCGGATCTGATGCCCGGCGACGTGACCGGTTCGCTAATTTACGATGCGTCGACGTCACAATTCCGCTTCCGTGAAGGTCCGGTGTTCACGAACCTCATGTTGGCCGACGAGATCAACCGCACCCCGCCGAAGACTCAAGCGGCATTATTGGAGGCTATGGAAGAACACCAGGTATCGGTGGATGGCACAACCTATCCCCTACCCGAACCATTCATGGTGATCGCTACCCAAAACCCCATTGAATACGAGGGGACCTACCCCCTACCGGAAGCGCAGCTGGATCGGTTCATGCTCAAGGTCAAGCTCGATCTCCCTGCACGAAATGAGGAGATCGAGATTCTCAACAGGCATGCCACGGGATTCCGTCCAACCGATCTCATAGCAGCAGGACTCAAGGCTGTGGCGAATCAGCAAACCATTGAGGCTGCCCGATCCGAGATCGCCCAGGTTAAAACCTCACCCGAAGTACTGGCCTATATCGTGGATCTAGTGCAGGCCACTCGTTCCTCGCCATCATTCCAGACCGGGG
Organism: Yaniella sp.; assembly: GCF_030453185.1. Lineage (GTDB taxonomy): Bacteria > Actinomycetota > Actinomycetes > Actinomycetales > Micrococcaceae > Yaniella. The sequence continues at coordinate 26,074 of NZ_JAKDKW010000012.1, forward strand.
TTTCGCCACGTGGATCCACGGCCTTGATGAAAACTGCCAAGGCATGGGCATGGCTGATCGGACGGGAATTTATTACCCCCGACGACGTGCAGTCCCTGGTCCTACCCTGCTTGCGTCACCGTGTTTCGCTACGTCCGGAGGCCGAAATGGATGGCGTCAGTGTCGATCAGGTATTGCAGGGCCTGATTGCAACGGTACCGGTGCCTCGGTAATGTTCATTTCGTTTCGGTTCGTCCTACTCGCGATACTGGGGTTCATCCCCATGGTGGTGTGGCCCGGTTACCTCACCGTGTTTGGGATCTTGGGCGTGCAGTTAGTAGTGCTTGGCTTTGAGCTGTTGCTTACGCCTTCGCCTCGGATGGTGACTCTGCAACGCAGCGAGAACAAGCAGGTTCGTTCGGGAGAGCCACTTGAGGTATGGGTCGAGGTAACAAACCATTCCCAGCGCAGAATGCTCGGCCAGGTACGCGACGGGTGGCAACCCTCTGCTCACGATTCACAACCCGAACACCGCATGGATATTCAGGTTGGCGCCTCGCAGCGTTTCGCCACCATGCTCACTCCGGCTCGTCGCGGTACCGTTCGGACGCGGAAGCTGACCATTCGCACCTATGGACCATTGCGTCTGGGCGGGCGCCAGCACACGCATACTTCGACCGGTGACGTAACCGTGGTCCCACCGTTTCGGTCTCGTCGGCATTTGCCATCGCGGATTAACCAGCTTCGCGAAATCGAGGGAAGATCGGCTGTTTATGCTCCAGGTGCTGGGCATGAGTTTGATTCTTTACGCGAATACGTTCGCGGTGACGACGTTCGGACCATCGACTGGCGGGCTTCGGCACGTTCTGATGAACTTATTGTCCGGACGTATCGACCAGAACGTGACCGCCGCGTTGTGGTAGTTCTTGATTCGTCTCGTGCCTCTGCCGTGCGGGTAGGCGATGAGACCCGTTTCGATGCGGGCATTGAAGCCGCACTGTTTATGTCCGCGCTGGCGAATGCTGGTGGGGACCGAGTGGATTTGTTGACCTTAGATCAGTCAATTCGTACGCGTTCCTCGTCCGAGGAGAAAGGCCATTTGCTGCATCGCGTGTCCAGAGCACTATCGCAAGTGTTTCCTCGCCTGTTGGCTGCTGATTGGTCGGTGTTGCCACCGGAGATATCCAATGTCACACGGCAACGTGCTTTGATTGTGCTGGTAACTCCCCTTGATTCTGCCGCGATTGAAGAAGGTCTGATTCCCATCTTGCCGGTGCTGACGAAACGTCACGTCGTCTTGGTTGCTGCCGTAGCAGATCCGGAGCTCGACGATATGGCTGAGGACCGGGACTCCTCCGATGCGGCTTTTATCGCGGCTAGTGCTGAAGCTCAGAAATTGCGGAACCGAAAGATGGTGCAGTTGCTGAATCGTTACGGGGCCGATGTCATTGAAGCACAACCAGACGATTTGCCGATGGCGGTGGGCGATATGTATCTGCGGCTCAAAGCAGCCGGCCGACTTTGATTTTTTGCCCATATTTCAGCAGGTGTGAATGACCGATAGGTATTACAGTGTCGCCGAATAGCCTGCAGCATGATCGGCTAGCACACGCAGCCACTGGAGACCGGAGCCGGTTTCCACTTCGCCTGCCCTGTCAAAACGTGTTACGAAGTACACGTGTTCCAAGCCTTTGTGGCTGACTCCCCAATCCAGGTACTGTTCTACGAGCTCTTCCGCATAGCGCTGAGGGTTGTCATGGTGCTCGACTTGCAGGGCAACAGGTGACCCAGCTTGGACGAGCCCGTCAATGCGCTCCCAGGTCCGCTCGGTTGTCCTGTTGCGACCCTGCGGCCAGTCCAGCATAATACCGCCGACGTCGGCGGCCGTCTGAACGAGTTCGTCCGAGGTTTCAACAAGCACGGAGGCTTCCTGGGCTACTGCGGTTTCCCAGTAGGAACGGATTTCGGACACGTCGATGGACCGTTCGAAACTTGCACCAGAAGCGGTGCGCACCTGACCATTGACGGCCAGGTGTGCTTGGCGCTCATCGACCAGAATAATCGGTGCAGCCCCAAGTACTGCACGGATGCGCGAGATCAATGTTGCGGTACCTTCAGCCCAGGCACCCGCGATATCGTCGCGTGCACCAGCATCACGTAGGATCCGTTGCCCGGAGGGCAACCAACCGGACATCATCAAGGCCACAGGACCCAGTAGGCGCACCGATACTTCCGGTACGGCGTCGTCTGCGGCAACATCAGCCATAGCTTGAATGGCGCTGTCGCGATGCGATGCGGCCCGCAGTTGGTCGCTTGCAGAGATCCTTGCACCATGTTGCAACTGCCAGCCATAGGATCGCAGTTCAAAGGGCACGCTGAGATTGGCGGCAACCTTGCCGATGCCTGTGGCGTGGGAGCCGACGTCCGGGAGTTCAACCAGCGCTGGAATGTGCGGGGCATCAATTTCGTTACGCTGCAGTTCGTAAACGGCGTGGAGGTCAGTTCCGGCAAAGGTTCCATCGACCAGACCCACGGGGATCGTCACTGTTGCTCCTGGGAGATGGCTTTATGGTGTTGAATAACTTCTTCGATGATGAAGTTCAGAAACTTCTCCGCGAATACCGGGTCGAGTTCGGCGTCACGCGCTAGCGAATGCAACCGTTTGATCTGGGACTTTTCACGTTCCGGATCAGAGGGTGGCAATTCGTGTTCGGCTTTGAGCTGGCCGACTTTCTGGGTGCACTTAAACCGTTCGGCCAGGAGATACACCAGAGTGGCATCAATATTGTCGATGCTGGATCGGATAGATAAGAGTTCTTCAAAGATGGCCGGATCGGTTTTGCCCGCCAACGAAGACGCCTTGGAGTCGTAGTTCATGGTTCCTAGCTTAGACGTGTGCCAGACGTTCTGCGTTGATCGACTTGTGGATGGTGACCTGCCCCAGCACACGAGTGCCCTGGTAGACGACGGCGGTCTGACCGGGGGCAACGCCCTGAATGGAGTCGTCCAGTTCGATTTGCCACACTACGGCTTCGGAGCCGTCGACGTCACCCGTCGTCACGCGAGTACGGCCGGGCACAGGTTCGGCGTGAGCACGCACCTGGACGTGGCAGTCGAACCACTCACCGGTTGCTGCTTCAGCGATCGGAGCACCGGCCCAGGATGGGCGGATACCGGTAATACGGTCGACGGCGAGCATCTCGCGAGACCCCACCACAACGGCGTTATCTTTCGGCCGGATTTCCAGCACGAAGCGTCGCTTGCCGTCATCAGCGGGTTTACCGATGGCCAGGCCGCGGCGCTGACCGATGGTGAAAGCCTGCGCGCCCGGGTGGGTGCCTACTTCCTCACCCTCGGTGTCCAAGATCGGCCCGTCTTCCATGTCGATCTTTTCTTCCAGCCAGCCCCGAGTATCGCCATCTGGGATGAAGCAGATGTCGTGGGAGTCTGGTTTTTGAGCCACCGAAATGCCGCGTTCGGCCGCTTCGGCACGCACCATCTCTTTGGATGGGGTATCCCCCAGCGGGAACAGGGAGTGTTTGAGTTGTTCAGCGGTCAGCACACCGAGCACATACGACTGATCTTTCGCATCGTCAGCGGCGCGGTGGAGCTCGAGCTCGCCATTTTCGCCTTCAAGAACTTTGGCGTAGTGCCCGGTGACGACGGCGTCGAAGCCCAGGGCCAGTGCGCGTTCGAGCAGGGCAGCGAATTTGATGCGTTCGTTACAGCGCATACACGGGTTGGGTGTACGCCCGGCGGCGTATTCTTCGATGAAGTCGTCGACGACTTCTTCTTGGAAACGTTCCGAGAAGTCCCAGGTGTAGTACGGGATGCCAAGCATTTCGCAGGCACGCCAGGCATCGGAGGCATCTTCAATAGTGCAGCAGCCGCGCGAACCGGTCCGAAGGGTGCCGGGCATGCGGGATAGTGCCAGGTGGACGCCGACGACGTCGTGGCCGGCGTCCACTGCGCGCGCGGCGGCCACTGCCGAGTCGACACCGCCCGACATTGCTGCCAAAACCTTTAACTTTTTCATAATGCTCTCCCGTTTAGCGGTGCGAATTAGCTGTGCGGATGGAAGACTTTTCTGCTGCCATCCCGGCCTCCGCTGCGGCCCGGTAAATTCCCGGTAGCGCAGCTATCACCGCGTCGATATCTTCTTGCGTCGTCGTATGTCCCAGACTAAACCGTTGGGTAGATCGGGCCGCTGATTCGTTTTGGCCGGTAGCCAAAATAACATGCGAGGGGCGTGACACCCCTGCATTACATGCCGAACCCGTCGATGACTCGATCCCTGCCATGTCCAACCCAAATAATAACGAGTCACCCTCTGCCCCCGCAAAGGAAAAGTGCACGTTCGTTGGAAGCCGATAATTTGGGTCGGCCGGTCCCTGAAGTTTTGCCGTTGGTATGTGTTCCTGAATCGCATGGATCAGTTGGTCTCGTAACCCGGCTAATCGGGTCGACTCTTCACTCAGATTCTGGGTGGCTTCGACTGCTGCGGCGGCAAAAGCCAAGATCAGCGCGTCGGCGATGGTCCCCGAGCGAATTTCACGTTCCTGGCCCCCGCCGTGTAAAACCGGTACCGGTTTGGCGTCACGGCGCACTAGCAGCGCACCGATTCCTACCGGTGCGCCAATTTTGTGCCCGGAGAGCGCCATGGTGGTCATGCCCGGCGCAAACGTAATGGGCAAGCTGCCAAATGCTTGAACGGCGTCAACGTGAAAATCCACGCCGGCAGCCTGGCACAGCTCGGCGATCTGTTCGACCGGTTGAATAGTGCCGATTTCATTATTTGCCCACATCAGTGTCGCTACAGCAATACGTCCTGCATACTCTTCGAGCGCAGCTTTGAACGCTCCAACGTCGACAAAGCCTTCTTCGGTCACGTCGACAAAGACCACGGTCGCGTTTTCGCGGGCTTCCAACCACTCGAGTGTTTCTATCACCGCGGGATGCTCAATACCGGTGGCAAGAATGACGTCGTTGGGTCGGTTCGCCCAGTAGAGCCCCTTGAGCGCCAGGTTGTCCGACTCGGTGCCACCTGCGGTAAACAGAATCTCAGTTGGATCAGCGTCCAGGGTCGCCGCCAGTCGGTCGCGGGCATCCTCCACGTGGAATTTCACCGAGCGGCCAGCCGAGTGCAGGGCCGATGCGTTGCCGTTGCGTTTCGCCTGGCTCACGAATGCTTCTAGGGCGGCATCGCGCACCGGCGTGGTGGCTGCGTGATCAAGATAGATTCGGGACATGTCCTCCAGTTTAGAACAGGACCGGTAGAATATGGCCCGTGTCAGACAATCTCAGTAACCGTTCAGACCCCTATCAGGTGCTCGGGGTCAGTCCGTCGGCCAGCGAAAAGCAGATCCGTCGGGCCTATCTTTCCTTGGCGAAACGGCATCACCCGGATCGCGGTGGTGATGCAGCGCGCTTTGATGCAATCACTAAAGCGTGGAAACAATTGTCTGAACTTGATTCAACGACCAATGGCACGTCCAACACCTCCGCGCCGCCCCCAAGGCCGGCGGGACGGCACACCACGCGCGCCTATGAATCTCGGCCCAACACCTCGAAGCAGCCCGAGCCACTCCGGTTCATTCCGCCGTTGGCAGATGGACCGGTTCAGTTCGTGGGTAACCCCACCGTGACCGTGGATTCACCACTGGCACAACGAATCGTTCACGGGACCATCCCGGGTGGGCTCTTCGGGCGCAAGCAGCGAACCCTACACAGCCGACTGTCACAGGTATTGCAAACTCGAGTGTATTCGGCACTACCCTCACTACGGATTTTTCACGGGGTCAAGCTCTCCCGACGTAACGTCCTAAGCACCGTGGTGCTGGGCGGCACGAAAGTCGCGGTGTTTTCCGTGGCCGATGCCCCGCCGGATGTTTACCAGTTCAACGGCACCGAACTCACCGGGCAGAAACGCATTGAGCTAACGGACCTATCTGACGCCGTCGCGGGCCTCCAACAGCTGCTTCCGGACTTCGAAATCGGCGGATTCGCCGTCGTCTTTTCCACCAATCCGCATGCACCCACTATTCAGGCCCCCGTTTCTCTCAACACCCTGGGGCTCACCGACGTCCCCGCATCAATCATGGATGCGGTCCGCCAAATCAAACTCTTTATCGGCACCGGTGACCACAACGTGGTGGATCGGACCGCGATGGGACAATTACTAGCAAAACTATGAATCCACATGCCAACGCACCACGCACCCCCGGCGCGACCAATCCGAAGTTTCGTGTCCTGTTTCATGAGCCTGAAATTCCAGGCAACACCGGCAATGCCATCCGGCTAGCTGCGATTACCGGGGCTGAACTCCACTTGGTGGAACCTCTGGGGTTCAATTTCGACGACGCACACCTTCGCCGCGCCGGACTGGACTACCACGATCTGGCCCTGGTGACCGTGCACCCTGATCTTGCCTCTGCATGGGAAGCGCTGCAGCCAACACGGGTGTTCGCCTTCACCGGGACCGGAAACCTGCGCTATGACGATGTCACCTACCAGCCCGGCGACGTGCTGGTCTTCGGCAAAGAATCCGTCGGTCTTGCCGACGAGGTGCTGAATGACCCAATGATCACCGACACCGTGTTCCTGCCGATGCAATCCGGAAGACGGTCGTTGAACCTGGCAAATACGGCTTCCATTGTCCTGTACGAGGCCTGGCGACAACATGAATTTTCGGGCAGTTAGGCTGCCCTGTGGCGCGCCGGAGTGCTCTACACGACAACACCTCATAAGCTAGCAGAGATGGAAACACAAACTCCGGGACCAGCCCAACTTTTGAAGCTTGCCGGCGACGACGACACCGCAGCCTTCGCTGCGCTCTATGATGTCACGTCACCGCAGGTATTCGGCCTGCTCACCGCACTTTTTCCTATCGAACACGACGCCCTGCAGGCTACTACCGACGCCTACACATCGCTCTGGCGTCAAGCACCACATTTCACATTTGACTTCAATGTGGACCACGCTGACGAGCAGGCTCGAGACCGAACAGTGGTCGCATGGATCAACTCGATCGCACAGCAGATCGGCCGGTACCATCGGCCTGACGCCCAGGATGTCGGCGATGTTTCCCGCATGCAGGCCGTGGCCTCCCGACTCAAAGAACTTGAACCACTCACCGATGCACAGGCACTGGCATTGACCACCATCTGGTTAGGTGGCCGCACCGTGAATGAGGCGGCAAGCGAGCTCAACGTTGCCGTGCCAACCCTCAAATCCCGTCTTCGGGATGCAACCATCCGATTGACCCGGCATTATCAGACCGAGATTACCGGCCGCACCAGCGCAGATAACGATCCACTGCTGACCACCCGGGTGACCGGATCGCTCTCGTCCTCTGGCGGGCAGACGGCCGCGTTTTCTGACGACGTCGAAGCCGATCTTCAGGTTGGACTCGGCACCGAACTGGCCACGCTCAATGCACTGCAAGCTTTTGATGATGATGACTCGGTTGCCGTGGAAGCCTGGATCAACCGTCAGGACCGCGACGTCGCGGCACAACTACGCGCCCGTCATGCCCTATTCCAACGCATGCTCACTTGGGCGTACCGCCGCGTCTCCGCTCACCCACCGGCCTCGCTGCTGGATTCGGTGCTCGATCAACTGCCCGAACAAAACGTGGGCATTGGTTTTATTGAAGGCGTTGAAGAGTACGAGATCGAAGAAGACCCAGAACAACAACGCCGTAGTCGCACTATGTTTATCGTGGTCGGCATTGTCTTAGTAGTGGCCGTGCTGGCCGCCGTCATCTTTTTGAACACCGGCGACATGCGGATCCGCAGCAGCGTCGACGATGCCGAGGATACCGTCACCGTCGACGCGGAAATGGAAGAAGGCACCGCAACCGGGCGCTTCTCCACGGCAGAAGACGCCGCCTATCTCACCTTTGAGGACGTTCCAGAGCTCTCCGAAGACGAAAGCTACCAGGTATGGCTCTTCGAAGAGCCCGGCGGGTCTGTGGTTTCGGTGGATACCTACACCGCAGAAGAATTGGAAGACGACGAGGTGGAGTTCCGCGGTGTAGCAGCGTACCAGCTGCTATGGATCACCGTAGAACCACAGACCGGCTCGGAAACACCATCGGGCACGGCTGTCGTAGAGATGCCGCTAGAAGGCTAGAACCCTGCAAACGTGGTCTCGTCATTTATGGCGACCTTATGGAAGACTTCCGCTGCGCGGCCGGTTTCCGGGTGATTTGTCTCCAGCGCGTTGCGCACTCGTGCGTCCATCGCGGCCGGGTCTGGGTGCTGTGAATTATGTTTGTGCAGCGCCTCGAGCTTCAAGTCAACGTAGTCTGTGATATCCACGCATAGGTTTACCAGTTCGGCAGGCGCACCCATCATCCACAGCTGTCCAATTCGGAAAGCTGGCAGGTGTTCCAGGTCCGGGTAAGCAAATGGATTCTCCACGGCCGGGTACACGGCTCGTACGGTTGCTTCGCCGACCGCGATATGGTCGGGATGTGAAGCCTGCAGGCGGTCCCAGTTACGTTGTGGATGCTGGCTGATGACGACGTCGGGTTGCACTTCGCGCATCAGCGCGACCAACGCACTCACCAGTTCGTGGTTGGGTTCGACGTAGCCGTCCAGATGTTTCAGGTACCGAACGTCGCTGACGCCCACGACATTCGCGGCGTCACGTTGTTCCTGCTCCCGCCGGGCGATCATGGCTTCGCGCGAGTGGTCAAGCTCGAAACCACCGGCGTCACCAGAAGTCACCAAGCAATAGGTCAACTCCACACCGGATGCGCTGAGCGCAGCGATGGTAGAGGCAGCGCCGAAGTCAATGTCGTCGGGGTGCGCTGCAATGACTAGGGCACGAGAAATTTTTGACCTTTTCACCAGGTCATGGGCATATACGGGTTGCATATGCCCAGTCTAGCCCTAGCTCATACTGCCCAATTGCAGCGTTTCAGTAAATTCTTCCCCGTCACGCACGACGGTGAGTTCGACCTCGGAACCGGCAGGATATTGACGTACCGTTGCTGACAACGAGCCGGGATCGGTGACCGATTTGCCGTCAATAGCAGTAATAATGTCGTCGGACTCAAGATTGGCACCCGCAGCCGGGCCGTCTTCAACGACTTCGACTACACGCGCACCATCGGAGATGTTCGCATCACCTGAAGGTACGATCGATACGCCCAGCATGCCGTGTGAGGCCTCGCCGTTTTCGATAAGCTCACCTGCGACGCGTTGTGCGTATTCGGCAGGAATAGCGAAGCCCAGGCCCACATTGCCTTCAGTGCGAGTCGCGATAGCCACGTTGATGCCGATGAGGCGTCCGGCCTGGTCAACCAGGGCACCACCGGAGTTGCCGGGGTTGATGGCTGCGTCAGATTGGATCACGTTCAAGTGGATTTGACCCTGTTCTGCGGGCACTTCCTGATTTTCAGGTAGACCGAATTCAAACGGACTTTCTTGCTCGGGCACCTCGGGTTCTTCTGGCACCGCAGATGAGGACACAGAAATCGTGCGGTCAAGGTTTGAGATAATACCCTCGGTGACCGTGCCGGATAAGCCCATCGGAGCCCCAATGGCCACTGCCTGGTCCCCCACGTTCAGGTCCTTGGCTGAGCTCATTTCGATCGGGCTGAGTCCTTCGGCGTCAATTTTGATGACGGCCAGATCAGATAACGGGTCGGTTCCTACCACTTCGGCTTGATGAACTTGGCCTTCAGAGGTTTGCACCTGAACGTTGGCGGCTGCGGTCTGTCCGCCCAGGGTGACCACGTGACTGTTCGTCAGAATGTGGCCTTCCTTGTCGAGAATTACCCCGGACCCGGAACCTTGGGCCTCGTCCCCGCCTACCGAAAGAGTTACGACGGACGGAGAGGCAGTTGCCGCAGCTTCAGTGGTTGGAGTGACGTCCTCACTACGGTTGAGCTGTGGGGACTCTTGGACGCTTTCACTGCTCGTTGCGCCGGGAGAGCCTGCGTAGTGCACGGCGATTCCACCGGCTCCTCCACCGAGTACACCGGCTAGGACCACCCCGGTGATCAATACAGGCCAGCCGAATCGGCGTGTTTTGTGCTGTAGGGGTTCAGACGGCTGCTGGTCAGACCAGTATGGTGAGGCCGAGGCTGGCGGCGGTGGCGGCGGAGCTTGCCCCATTGTTTCAGTAGGCTGTTCTTCTCGGCTACCGCGTTCGCGGGCCTCTTCTGACCAGTTATCGTTCATCATCCGTCCTTTCGTATCAGGACTATTTTGGTACAGCTTTCTGGACATCTCCCGAATGAAGTCATCATAGGAGCTGTGCACACAGTGTCACTATTTTCTTTGGGCATGCGAAAAGCCCCCGACATTGTCGGGGGCTTTCCTCTTACTCGTTGCGGGGGCAGGATTTGAACCTGCGGCCTTCGGGTTATGAGCCCGACGAGCTACCGAACTGCTCCACCCCGCGGCGTGTAATTACACTCTACACACCGCGGAAATGGAATGCAAACTGACGGATCAGGTCATAACCCTTAGTCAGAGCCGTTTTCGGTGTCACTGTTAGCAGCGTCACCTTCGTCTTCTGCTGGGTCTTCACCGTCGTCGAGTTCCATGGCACGTTCCAGTGCAGCTTGCAGATCAGCTTGTGCCTCACCGTATGCTGCCCAGTCGCCATCGGCCATCGCCTCTTCAGAGCGAGCCATGGCATCGCGTGCTTCATCGAGTGCATCAGCAAGCTGCGCAGATGGAGCATCGGCCATTGGAGGCTCAGCCTGCTCGGTTTCTTCTTCAGTGCCCTCTTCCCCTTCGGTCTCAGCTGGCTCTTGGGCCTGCTGTTCCTCTGGGGTTTCTGCACCGGCGTCACCTTCGAAGACTTGGTCCAGCGCCTCGGCGAAGGTGTCAGCGAAGCCGACCTCATCACCAAATGCCACCAGTACCTTTCGCAGGACCGGGTAGGACGTTTCGCCGGTTGAACGAACGTAAACCGGCTGGACGTAGAGGATACCTTGAGCGACCGGCAAAGTAATCATGTTGCCGTTGATCACATCGGAAGCACCCTGACGCAGCAGGTTGAGTTCACGCGAAACGGTGTCGTCAGAGTTGAAGTTGTTCTGCGCCTGTCCAGGACCTGGAGTCGTCGTCTGACGTGGCAGTTCAAGCATCTGCAAGTGACCGTACTCGTCAGATTTGACACCGTCTTCACCGGTTCCTGCGTCACCATTGGCACCCAGGAATCCGTACAAGACGTTTCGCTGGGCTACGCCCTCACGCTCCTGTGGAATAAATGGCGTCGTCAGCTGGAACGCTGGATCCTGACCAGGCATCTGCATGGTCATGTAATACGGCGGGAGCTTGACGTCATTTTCAGCACCTGATGTTGGGTCATCTGGGATAGACCAAGCATCGTTGTTCTCGTAGAAGTCACCCGGATCATCCACGTGGTACCGAGCCAGCTGCTCACGCTGCACCTTGAACATGTCTTGCGGGTAGCGGACATGGGCCATGAGATCAGCCGACATTTCCGAGTACGGTTTCACAGTACCGTCATAGACCTCCATCCACGCTTGCAGCAGTGGATCTTCCGGCTCCCAGGCATACAGGGTGACCGTACCGTCGTATGCGTTCACGGTCGCTTTGACCGAGTTACGAATGTAGTTGACCTGACCGGTCAAGGTGAGGTTCTGATCAACATTGAGCGCATCGGTGGTAGCCGATTCCAACTGAGACTGGTCCGAGTATGGGAAGGCATCCGAAGTGGTGTACCCATCAACGATCCACAGAACTTCGTCGTCAACAATGGCCGGGTAGGTATTGGTATCTACTTCGAGATACGGTGCCACTTTTTCGACGCGCTCAACTGGATCACGGTCGTAGAGGATCTGTGACTGTGAGTTCACGTCCTGCGACAACAGGATTTCCGTTGCCCCGAATTTGATGGCAAAGGCCAACTGGTTGAACAAGCCACCAACGGCTGGACCGCCGTCACCGGAGAAGGTGTAGGAGGTGTCCTGGTCCGAGCCGGTTTCCTGAGGACGGTCACGTTCACGGTGCGGTGCGTCTCCCTCTTTCCCAACAATGGAGTAGTCCGGTGAGTTCTGGCCAAAGTAAATACGTGGCTCGTAGTCATCTTCAGAAGCCAGTACACCAGAGGTTGGAATACCTGAGAGCAGGAACGATGGGCGTCCACCGCCACCTACTTCCGAAGCATCTGCGGCGACAATGCCGTAACCGTGGGTGTAGATCACGTGCTGGTTGACCCACGAGTCATCACTGGGCGGGTTGACTTCACGGGCTGCCAACACCGCGTCTCGGACTTCGCCGTCAATTTCATAACGGTCGACGTGCAAGGTTTCCGGGAAGGAATAGTACGGACGGAACTGTTCCAGCTGACCGAAGGTCTGGCTGAGCAGATTCGGGTCCATCAGTCGGACGTTTGCGGTGGTTGCGGCGTCACCGGCAAGTGCGCCACGTTCCGCAGCGGTTTCACCTGCGTAGTCGGTGTATTCCACATCGGAGACGTCATAGCCTTCGCGAGTGAATTCAATGTTGCGCTCGATGTATTCGGCTTCCATGGTCTGCTCGGTTGGGCTTACCCGGTATTCCTGAATCAGGAACGGGTAAATCGCACCGGCAATCAATGCGGCCACGAGGAAACCAGCAACACCAATGATAGAAAGGCGCCACCGTCCGGTGATCATAGTTGCGATGAACAAGCCGATGATCAAAATCGCGGCGATAGCCAAAATGGTGGAGGTAGGGATGACGGCGTTGACGTCGGTGTACATCGCACCGGCCCAGTTACCGGATTGGTCCTGCAGCGTGCCATAGCGGTTAAGCCAAAAGCGGCCAGCCTGCAGCAACATGTAGACGCCGGCAAAAATCAGGATGTGGAAGCGTGCAGCACGTTCCACCGTGACTCCAGAGCCCTCTTCAATGCGGACTCCGCCGTAGAGGTAGTGCACTATGAGGCCGGCAATACCTGCGACAAGCACGATTGACACCAGGAAAGAGATCATGGTGTTCAAGAAGGGCAGCGTGGCCATAAAGAAGGTCATATCCAGACCAAATTCTGGGTCCTCCATGCCGTACGGCACCTGGTTGAAGAACAGCAGAACCTGTTCCCACCCGTTCATGGCGGCGGTGCCGGCAAAGAATCCAATGAGGATCGGGGCACCGATGAAAACCAAACGGCGGATCGGTTCGAGCTGCTTCTGATACTGCTCAACATTGCGGCGCAGTTGCCCGGCGAGGTTCTTAGGCCGGTATTTATAGGCCAGATGTAATGCCAACCACGTAATCGCGGCCATCAGGAGACCAGCAGCAACAAAGAGTATTGCCTTGGTGGTGTACTCGGTCCAGAACACCTGTTGGTATCCCAGATGGTTGAACCACAACACCTCCGTGTAGACCATGGTAAACAGCACGAAGAGTGCCACCAGCACACCGAGAATGATCAGTGTGAGGAGTAGTGCTCCTGGACGACGCGAACCTGCGCCGCCGCTACTTCTAGCATCGCCATCTGACGAGCCTCCGCTGCCTGACGAGAAACCGTTGCCGCGGTCGGCACCGCCGGAATCGTCAGAGCCACCGGAGGGATCATTCGGGCGGCCGAATATGCCACCGAATCCTTGTCCGAAACTCACGGTAGTTTCCTATCTGCGGGCCATGCCCGACTAATTTTTTGTACAATCAGTGAAATTCTAGCGAACTGACAGCCTATGAACAGGTTGGGTAATTCATTTCACCTTCTGGCGCATCCAAAATCTCTATCGCCGTGTCCAACGTATCGACGCTATAAACGGTCATGCCACCCGGCACGTGAGTGATTTCTTCGCAGTTCAGTTCGGGGGCCAGAAATATACTGGCGCCCTCGGATGCTGCGGCGGTAACCTTCTGTTGTATACCGCCGATCGGCCCCACAGTGCCATCCGGATCAATGGTTCCGGTTCCGGCGATGTGGCGTCCATCCGCCACAGATTCTTCGGTCATGCGATCAATTAACGCCAGCGTAAACATCAACCCAGCAGACGGTCCTCCGACGTCTTCCAAGAAGATATCGACGTCGATGGGGAACTCAAACTCCGAATCCAAAAAGACTCCGACCTGATACGTCCCGTCTTCGCCCTGGGCCACCGGGATGGTGTGGGTTTGTTCGGCACCATTGCGACGAATGGTCATCTCCACTGGCTCGCCCTGCGCGTCTTGAATAGTATTCACCAGCTGCCCGTGACCAGTAATTTCAGTGCCGTTGACGCTCACGATCTCGTCATTTGGCTCCAAAATGCCTCGAGCCGGTGAATCCTCGGTGAAGTCCAAGGCAAACAGTCGCTGCATGTAGTCCTTGTCGAGGTGCTCTAGCGCAGCAGCCACCGCCCACGACTGCGAATCAACCATGGCTTCAGCATTTTGATTACGCACCTCATCGCCTGTGGTTTCCGGCGGGTACAGCAACTCCGCCGGAGTAATCGCCGGATACGGTTGCAGCGCGTGAAACAGCACCTCGAGTACCAATGACGACGACGTCGGCGGTCCTGAAACCGAGATCGTAGTCAGATCTAGACGACCCTTCGTGGGATATGTCTCGGCGCCATCGATTTCGACCATGTCGTGGGTCGTACCTTCCGCCTCGACTTGTTCGAGGGTGTCAAACGTCGGCCCAGGTGCCTGAATCGTGTACGGGGTGGGGATGAACATCGTCAGGAACACCACAATCGCCAAATAGGCTCCTACGCGTTTGGCCCGTGGCCGAAGTTTTCGCTGTACGTCCATATATCGCTTTCGTTCCGTCAGATTTGGTGTTGAGTGCCCAACGCCCGTTTAGGGTAAGTTGTTCCAAGAACTCAGGCTACCCATACATACGTTATAGAAGGACCACATTGGACTGGCTCGTCAAACTCAGCATGAAGAATCGTGCCTTCATCGCCTTAGTCACCATCGTCATCATGGTCTTGGGGCTCGTTTCGCTTAACATGCTACGGCGTGAGCTGATCCCGCCGGTTGAGTTACCAACGGTTGCGGTCACTGCCACCAACCAGGGAGCCTCTTCAGAACAAATGGCCGACCAGGTAGCCGAGCCCATTGAGCGACAGTTGACCGCCGTCGATAACGTGACGTCGACGTCGTCGACCTCCAGTTCCAATTTCTCCATGGTGACGTTGGAAATGGAATATGGTTCCGATGTGTTTCGCGCGGCTTCCCAAACTGATACCTTATTGAACTCCCTGGATGACCAGCTGCCCGATGGGACAACCACCACAACGCTGTCTGGTGGTTCAGCCGATATCCCGGCCATGGTGGTGACCATGAGTTCGGAACTTCCCGCAGCCGAATTGGACCGGCGCTTTGAACAATCCGCGCGCTCCGATATCGAAAACATCCCTGGTATTGCCCAGGTCCAGCTCTTCGGTGCCAATGAGGAAATTGTTCGACTGTCTCCCGACGATGACGCCTTGGAGGCAGAAGGGCTCGACCGTTCGGCCATTGTGGATGCACTGGAGGATGCCGGCGTCGTCTTCCCGGGTGGCAACGTGACTGACGATCATCAATCCCTCGATATTTCTATCGGAAACGCTTTCGACGACGTCGATGACATGGCGGCGACACTGATCCCTGTTGACGAGGGAGCGCCGATACAGCTCTCCGAGGTCACTGAAGTCGAACAGACCGAGGCCGAAGCAGAATCCCTATCGCGGACCAACGGCAACGAAGCCATCACGCTGTTAGTGCTGCCGTCCAATGACGCCAATTTCATTGAAGTCTCCGAACAAGCCCTCGCTGAAATGGATGAAGCCGCACAGCAAATGGGTTCGGGCACCGAATTTACCGTGGTCTTTGACCAGGCCGAATTCATTGAAGACGCTATCGCTGGTCTTGCCAATGAGGGGCTGTGGGGTCTGGCCCTGGCCGTACTGGTGATTTTCGTCTTCCTGTTATCGATTCGTCCAACCATCATTACCGGTATCACCATTCCACTGTCGGTGCTGTTTGCGTTTGTCGGAATGCTGGCCACCGGCACAACGGTCAATATGATGTCGCTTGCCGGCTTGATGATCACCATTGGGCGCATGGTTGACGACTCGATCGTTGTCATAGAAAACATCATGCGACATCTCAGGCAGGCGCCCAAAGGTGAATCGAAAGCCAAGACCATTACCAGAGCAACCGGTGAAGTCTCATCGGCGGTGATTTCCTCGACGGTCGTCACGGTCATGGTGTTTGTACCGATCCTGTTGGTTGAGGGCATGGCCGGCGAACTCTTCCGACCATTTGCGCTCACCGTAGTCTTAGCCATGGTCGGTTCCACCATCGTGGCGCTGACCATCGTGCCGGTGTTGGCATACTGGTTCATGCGCAATCAGCGGATCCGAGGTGATAAAGCCGCTCAGATGACTGACACGGATATCCGTGTCACCACCAACTGGATGGCACGGCTCTACCGTCCGATCATCGCCTGGACCATCAAATCTCGTGGTACCCGCTGGACCACCGCCGTCGTCGCCCTCGGTGTCTTTGTCGGTTCTCTCGCATTGGTGCCGGCCCTGAAAGTTAACCTGCTGGCCGACACCGGCATGAACATGCACGCCGTGACCTACACCGCGCCGCAAGGTTCAACGCTTCAACGCACTTCAGAACTGTCCCGCGAGCTAGAAGAAGAACTCGCTGAAGTTGAACAGGTCGATACGGTGCAGGCCGATATCGGCGGTGGCATGATGGGCAGTGGCCCTGACCAGGCGTCATTTACCCTCATTACTGATCCCGGGGCTGATCAGTCCGAGGCCGAAACCAATATCCAATCAACGTTGGATGCGTACTTTGAAGACAACCCACAGGCCGGGGAATTCCGACTCGAAGCCGGTGGCGGCATGATGGGTTCGGATACCGTTGATATTCAACTCGATGCCCTCGACGAAGCCGATCTGGCCGAAGCCACAGAAACACTGAGCGCCACTTTTGAAGACCTCGACGACGTCGCCCGTGTGGAGTCCGACTTTGAAGCCGCGGCACCATCATTGGAAATCGTGCCTATCGAAGAAGAAATCGCAGACTACGGTATGACCGTTCCCGAAGCGATGGGGTTGATCGCCTCCCACACCACAGACTTCCCGGTCGCCGAGGTCACCATCGATGACACTGAACTCAATGTGCACATGGATTCTGCCTCCCCCGTGGAGACCGTAGAAGACATCG
>NZ_JAKDKW010000130.1 GCF_030453185.1 Yaniella sp.
TCGGATGTACGCTACCGGTTCGTGATCGACGCGACCACGATCTAAGCCTCGATGATCAGATCACTCTGTGGAATCGAGCAGCAGGGTAGGAATTTCCCCGCCGCTATTTCCCGTGCACGAATGCCACCTTGATGGTTCATGTCGACTTCTCCCTGTAATTTGATGACCTTACAAGAACCACACATACCTTCTTGGCAGTTCATAGGGATCCGAACACCGGCGGCCTTGGCAACGTCAAGTACTTGCTCCCCAGCGTTGATCCGAACATTCTTGCCGGTCTGGGTAAACGTCATGACGAACTCGCCTGTACCAACGGTTTCGAACTTCGTGGTGTCTTCATAGAATTCTTCCACAGGGGCCACAATGTCGATGGCCTCGGTTGGGAGCCCGTCTGATTCCAGGATGGTTTCGGCATTGCGATTTGCCGTATAGAATTCCAGCTCGGAAGGTTGCGGTTCGGAGAACTCTTCGGTTGCCGACTCAGGGAACTCTTGGGCAATTTCGGAAGCAAATGCTACTTCTTCACGGTATTCCAGTTGCGTTTGACAGTCGCCCGAGAAAAACTCCATATTGATCGACGAATCATCGACTCCAACATGGCGGAGCATCCACGCGGCAGCATTCAAATAGCCTTCGGGGCCACACGCATACACTTGCCGACCATTCGCATCGGCGGCGACTTGTTCAATCATCGCCGGCGTGAGGCGCCCAACCATGCCTTCCCAGGTTCCCGGTGAACTGCGATCACCAAGTGAGTAGTAGATGCTGATACGTGAATCCGTCGCAGCAAGATGTCCAAGTTCCTGAGAAAAGGCGAAGCTGCCTGGTGCAGCACCGTGGTAAAGCAGCACGACTTCTGCGTGTCCCGGTAGCGAATGCACGGTTCGTATCATCGACATCAACGGTGTGATGCCGGCCCCTGCAGCCAAGAGCAAGTATCGAGCGCGACGATCCACATCTGGCAAGTGAAATGCACCGACGGGGCCCAGCATTTCTAGCACGCTACCCGGGCGCACATTTTCGTGAATCCAGGGAGATACCAGACCATGAGAATCCCGTTTCACGGTGATGTCGAAAGTCCAGGGTGCCGTCGGTGCACTAGAGATCGAGTAACTGCGACTGACACCAACTTCGTCCGGACCATAGATCGGAAAATCGATATTCAGATATTGTCCTGAACGAAAAGCCAATGGCGCCCCATCGACACGACGAAAGACAAAGGTCATCATATCGCCGGCTTCAGGTATTGTCTCGACGCATTCGGCCAAAAATTCCTGTGGGTACCACGGGTTCAGTGCCTGAGCTGCGCCCGCTGGTGCGGCTGTGCTGTTCAGCACACGGTTCCACGGCATTTCCATACCGCGGATTCGTTGAGCATCAGTGATTGGTTCTGCGGTAATCGTCATGCCATGTACTCCCGCATACGCAGTGTGTACCAGTTGATAAAAGCCTCGACCTGATATTCGCTTTTCATATACGGGCCTTGTTCATACATTGGACTCCTGACACCCTGCTGGCAAAGCTCAACGAACTGTTTATCCTGCAGGTTGGTTTGTTTCCATGTATGGGTGAGTTTCTCAACGTCATAGTCCACCCCTTCGACTGCATCATCAGCAACGAGCCAGGTTGTGCGCACTAAGGTCTGGTGATCGTTGATCGGGAATGCGCTGAAGGTGATTACGTGATCCGATAGGAAGTGAAACCAGCTATTGGGTTGCAAGTGCATCGAGCAGCGTCCGAGACGAAAGTCGCGCAAGTCCCCTAAAAGTTTTTTTGATAACCGGTGTCCGTCAGTTGAGAACGACTCCCCGTCACCATCGAGGGCCTCACGTGAAATGCGAATTCCTGCCACACGCGTATCCAACTCTTCAACGACTTCATATGGCAATCCATAGCGTTGACACCTCTGTTCAAGTGAAGCTTGTGCACTTTGGTTCCTCCCCCAGACATCTTCGAGATGTGCGGGAACGGTCTCGTCAGTCAGTCCCCACGTTGGAAACAGTGAGCAGGCCAGCTCGGGATGTCCATCGCAGTGATAACACTCGCGATTATTCTCCATCACCAGCTTCCAATTGCCTTCCTCGATGATGTCTTGCTGATAGGCAACCTTGGTTTTTGCCAACTCGTGGGGAGCAACATAGGGCTCAAAGACTGCAGCTGTCTGGTCAAAGTCCTGTGGCGGTTCATCGGCCAAGCATACGAAAATAAGTCCGGCAACAGTACGACCGTGTGCTTTTTTCAGGGCGAAGCACTTCTTATCGAACTCAATCTCTCCTGGAGCCGAGGCATGTATGAGATCGCCGTCCGGCGCGTACGTCCAGGAATGATAACCACACACCAGGTTGCCGGTGGTACCCGAGTTCTTCGTGAGAACTCGGGCGCCCCGGTGGCGACAAACATTATGCAAGACATTCACTCCGCCATCGTCATTGTGCAACACAATGAGTGAATACGGCCCATAATCCACGGTGACATAATCCCCCGGCTCGGGCATTTCAGCGATGCTGGCAGCAAATATCCACTGCTGTCCGAAGATGGCTTCCATATCAAGCTGAAAAAGATCCGGATCTGTATAGAACGGTGCCGACAGAGAAAAGCCCTGTCTTCGAGTATCGAGTAATCGCTTGATCTCGACGATCTTTTCAGCATCCACACGGGAGGTCGAAGTCTGACGCATCGGTAAAGGGCTCAGCATTTGGGACATCGTCATTCGTATCCATTCACGTAAAGGAATCGTTATCGGCACCAGCCGCTAATTATCCAAAGCCTTTGTCAGGAACCTTGCATGTGCCGTTGATCACTACTCTACGAATACGGGGTCTTGCAATAAAAGCGTGAGAATTTTCCGAATTCCATGCAGAATAGGTGCATGATCGATTCTCGGCTCCACGTGCTTCGAACATTTGGCACGTGTGGAACAGTATCTGCTACTGCAGAGTTGACAGGTTACTCACCTTCGGCGGTCTCGGCACAGCTCAGGGAGTACCAACGTGCGCTGGGCATGAAACTTTTGGTCAAGGATGGTCGGGGTCTGCGGCTCACCTCCACCGGACGGTATTTGGTCGAGCGCTCGGACGAGCTGATAGAGCAGTGGGAGCATATCCGGGCTTCTGCACTTTCTGCAGGTGAGCAGACTCCAACAGATTTTGGTATTGGAGGTTTTTCAACGGCAGCATCGAATCTTTTGGCGCCGTTGGCCGCTCATATGAAACGCACGAAGCCGCAGGTTCATGTTCGTGTTGTAGAAGCACCGCCTGCCCGTTGCTTCGAGCTACTAGTTGCCGAGCGGATCGATCTTGCCGTGGTCATTGCCATGCAGGCTGATGTGCAGGTCGATGATGATCCGCGATTCGAACAAATTATTTTGCTCAACGATCCATTGGACGTCATAGTATCTTCAGAACACCCAGTGGCCGGACGAAGCTCGGTGACCCTAAACGAACTTGCTCGGGAGGACTGGATCACAGATGCGCCCGGATCGTCATATCGGTCCCTATTCACGGCTGCCTTCACCGCCGTAGGCATCACACCGCGGATCACCCACGAGATTGCCGAGTGGGAGACCTCCATAGCGCTGGTCGAAGCGGGGGTCGGGATTGGTTTGATGCCCAGGCTGGTCAGTTTGGAAAGTGTCCGCGATGTAGTGCGCGTACAAATCGCTGGTGACCACGTCCCCACGCGAAGGATCGTTGCCGCAATGCGGGCTGGAAGCTTAAAGTCGCCGCTCATTCGAGACTCGCTGTCGCACCTCCGTGATACCGCCCGCATGATTCTAGGGACTCGTCTCGAACAAGAAAGATAGCCT
>NZ_JAKDKW010000062.1 GCF_030453185.1 Yaniella sp.
ATTCCCGGCATCTCCACAAAATTAGCCCGGATTCCTCGTGAATCCGGGCTTTTTTCGTTAAGGCTTCATGGTATCAAGTAGTGATCCTTATGTTATAAGCCAAAGCGACATGACGACCCCGAATAAGCACGCCGCGATGGATAAACCCACCTGCAATATCCATAGTTTCCACGCACCGCCGGCACCCTGCATATGCTGTTGAGCAGCGGAGACAGCGACAGTCGAAAAGGTCGTCAGAGAACCGGCAAAGCCCCCGCTAATAGCTTGTACCACGGCGTCATTGAGTTGAAATACGATCGTCAAGCTCAGCAAGCAGCCCGCTATGAACGATCCCAGTATATTGACGAGTAAAATACCGTGCCGTGGGAGGTAGAAATCTATGAGGTACCGTGACACTGAGCCGAGCATGGCGGCCAGGACGAAAACGATCATGCTCGTTCACCGGCCAGATGCACGCCAAGTTTGAGCGTCCAAAGAGTGACGACGGTAGTGACAAATAGAAACGTCAGCAATATAGCCACGATGCCTGCACCAATGGCAACACCCTGGAACATCGTCGAGGCTGGGTAGACCGTCTGCCCAAATGTTAGGCCGGTGTAGGCGAGCGCCAGCGCGGACATCGTAGTGAACGCGCCGAAGACCCCGATGGTCACGCCTTTAATTACCGGTTCGGGCCATCGACGCTGTGAGCTGTAGCCGGTCACCAGACCCAAAAGGGCGGCCCCGAGAAGGTTGATTATTGCAAGGGGGAGCGGGTCGAAGCCGGTCAGAGAATCATCGAGCATGGTCGGCCAGGGGAGAAATACCCGGGCCGTCGCCCCTACCGCACCCCCGATTGCTACGGCAATGATGGTGGCCGGACGGGGGCTAGGCGCGCGATTGCCCACGAAGCTCCGGGTTGAGACGCTCCAACACGTCGTCGTGCAGATGAGTGTTGGTTGCTAGGCCGTGTCCACCCCAAGGCCCGGGTTCACCATCCAGGGAGGTAAAAGTCCCCCCGGCCTCGGTGACGATCGGTACTAGGGCTGCCATATCGTAGAGCTCAAGCTCGG
This sequence comes from Yaniella sp., assembly GCF_030453185.1. GTDB lineage: Bacteria > Actinomycetota > Actinomycetes > Actinomycetales > Micrococcaceae > Yaniella. The sequence goes on from NZ_JAKDKW010000062.1 coordinate 1,053, forward strand.
GTTCGCAAGCAATATCGACGGAGCCTTCGGCCACCAGCATGTATGACCAGAAATCACCGAATGCACGCACCCGCCAAATATCAGAAGTAAGTTGGAGGAACTCGCTGATATTGCCGCGGTCTCGCCAACCTTCCAGCGAGGAGAACGACATCGAAGCGTCTTCGAGTTCTGTTACGTCTGAGGTGTGAATGCGTTTGGCATTCGACAGAGACTTACCTGTATAAGCACCGCCATCCTCATACGCCCACCACCTGCGGGATAGGGCAGGTGCAGAAACAACACCGACGACTGGGCGATCGTCCTCAACCAGCGCGATCAGGGTGGCCCACACGGGCACACCACGTACAAAGTTCTTTGTGCCGTCGATGGGATCGATGATCCAGCGTCGTTTGGACGCGCCTACGGTACCAAATTCTTCACCGGTGACTGCATCGCGGGGTCGAGCGCGCTTGAGTTGCTGACGAATGAGTTCTTCGGCGGCACGATCAGCATCTGAGACAGGGGTGAGATCCGGTTTGGTGGTGACCTCCAAATCCACGGCTTGGAAACGGTCCATGGTGAGACCATCGACGGCGTCGGCGATCACCAATGCGAGGTTGAGGTCTTCACGGTATCCCTGACGGGGTGGGGAGAGCTGCATGATGGCGGCCTTTCCTTCTAGTGGTTTAGTCAAAGTCGTCGGTTTCTAACCGGTTTTCCAACAGTCTGCGTAACGATGCGAGCCGTTGGGGGCCGGCATCACCGGCGTGGCCGGCGGCAACCCAAGCGTCCAGAGCACAACCGGAGGCCTGCTGGGTGTGGTCACATCCGCGTGGACAATCCACGATTGCCTGTGCGAGATCTTCAAATGCTGTTACTACGGTATCTGGGTCGACCAGGCCCATCCCAAAGGAGCGGATGCCAGGTGTGTCGATTAGCCACGAGGTACCAGATTGGTTCAGCGGAATAGCCAGTGTCGACGATGACGTGTGTCTGCCCCGTCCGGTGACTACATTCACGTGCCCCACAGCGCGGTCAGTCCCGGTTAACGCATTTAACAGCGTGGATTTTCCTACGCCAGACGGACCGATCAGCGCGGTGATGTGGCCCGCAAGTCGGTCTTGGAGACTATCGAGGTCGGCAGGATGCAAAATGGGGGAGTCGCTGGTGTGTTCATGTTTGGGGTTAAACGGGCCCACGGTGAAGATTTCCAAATCAAGGTGCGCATAGTGTTCGACTAAGCTGATGGGATCGGCGAGGTCTGTCTTGGTAATACACAGTACCGGCGTGATACCAGCGTCGAATGCAGCCACCATGGCACGGTCAATGAATCCGGTGCGTGGCTCGGGATTGGCAGCAGCTACGACGATCACGAGGGTATCGGCATTGGCCACCACTACACGTTCGTAGGCATCGGTGTCGTCGGCCGAACGGCGCAATACAGTATCACGGTCCACCAGTCTCACAATGCGGGCTAACGATCCCTCTTCACCTGAGGTATCACCAACGACATCGACGAGGTCTCCGCTGACAATGGCTGTGTTGCGCATTTCTCGGGCGCGCATCGCAGTAATATAGCGGGCCTTGTCGCCCCTGGCGCGTTTCGTCCTACGTACGGGGGAAAGATAGAGCGTATACCGGCCACGATCTACCGTTGAGACGCGGCCGGTGATGGCATCTTCGTGGGCCGGACGTTCTTTGGTCCGCGGGCGTGTCCCGTGTTTCGAGGGCCGTTTTGGCGCCGAATTTTCGTCATAACGCCGGTAATCGATGCGGTATCGGCTCATGCGCGAATCTGACGTTCTGCCGAGGCAAGCTCGGTCCACGCGGTCGGAAAGTTCGGCATAGTTTTTGCGGTGGTGGCGATGTCGGTGACCACAGTTCCCTCCACCACCAGGCCGATAATTGCGCCGTAGGTGGCCATTCGGTGGTCCGCATAAGACTCCAGGATTGCCGGCTGCAGGGCGTATCCGCCGGCGAAGCTCAAGAAGTCTTCGCCTTCTTCGATGGTCGCACCGAGTTTTGTGGCTTCGGCGTTGAGTGCGATGAGGCGATCTGTTTCATGACCACGCAGGTGTCCAATATTGGTGAGGTGTGTTGGACCGTCGGCCAACATCGCAATAGCTGCGGTGGTGGGCGTTAGCTCAGCGAGGTCGGAGAGCTCGCCGGCTCCGGTAATCACTGGTTTGCCCTGTGCATCGAGCGAACCGCTCACCGTGAGGTCACCGTAATTCGTCCCCTCTACCGGAGTGAACGTGACCCGGGCGCCGAATTGTGGCAGCACTGTCCGCCAGCGATCGCCGATCTGGGTAGTCTCTACAGGCCAATAGGGGACTGTGACACTGCCACCGGTCACTACGGCCGCGGCCAGGTAGGGGCCGGCATTCGACAAATCTGGTTCAACCGCGGTGTCCACGGCGTGGACATCACCGGCTGTGACGACCCATCGATGAGGTTCCGGTGTTTCCACGGCGACGCCGGCTTCTGTCAGCACCTTGATGGTCATGGCAATGTGTTCGGGGCTGGGAGTCTGGTCGCCGGTATGGACGATATCTAAGCCGTTGCGAAAGGTTGCCCCAACGAGCAACAGTGCAGAAATAAATTGTGAGGATCCACCCGAGTCGATCGTGACCCTGCCACCGGGTGCTGCGCCGCTGCCGTGCACGGTCAGCGGTAAGTGAGTCACCGGGTCCTGACCTTCGGCGGTGATGCGTGCTCCGGCCTGTACCAGGCCATCAATGACCGGCCCCATCGGGCGGGCATAGGACTGTGCATCACCGTCAACGACTACGGTGGCGTTGGTTCCGGCAGCTACACCGGGGATGAAGCGCATGACGGTGCCGGCAAGTCCAGAATCCACGGTGATGTTCCCGGTGCAGTCAGCCAGGTTTATCGGAGTGACATCCAAGACCGTGGGATCATCCTTGACGCGCTTAAATGTTGCCCCCAGTGCGCTCAGAGCCTCAATCATGAGATCGGTATCGCGAGACACGAGCACCCCGGTCAATCGTGACGGGGAAGTCGACAGGGCGGCGAGGATGAGATGTCGGTTAGTTAATGACTTCGAACCGGGCAACGCTACGGTGGCAGCTACCGGTGTGGTGGTGAATGGCGCAGACCAAGCTTCACCAGGGGCAGGAGTCATTGTGGCCAACAGAACCTCTTTCATTAGCTGTTCAACACTGTAGATGCACCTTCCAAGATACCTTGTTATCGCTGCCAGCGTTGTCGATGGACCGGTGTTGAGGGGAATAATTTCGACAAATAACTGGCTGTATAAACTGACGAACGTGTTGAGTTGTTAGAGCAAGGGAAGGTGATTGGCACCGTGCTGACCATGAGTGCGCCGACAGAAACCTCTCATGTGAGTAAATTGAGATTAGACTGGGCAGGGATGACTCATTTGCCTTCTGACATTCCCGCTGCCGACGACGGTTCTCGAATCGATCCGAAAGCTGAGACCGAGTTCCAGCGTCGCGCTCGTTTTGAACGAGACGCGATGCAGTACATCGATCAGCTGTATTCGGGTGCGCTACGTATGACACGTAATCCCGAGGACGCCGAGGACTTAGTACAGGAAGCGTATGCCCGAGCATATTCTTCATTCCACCAGTACAAGCCCGGTACGAACCTACGCGCATGGCTATTTAGGATTCTCACCAATACCTATATCAATATCTATCGCAAGCGCCAGCGTCGCCCGCTTGAGGCTGATGGGGACGGTGTGGAAGATTGGCAGATGGCCCGCGCCGCTGAACACTCGTCAACTGGGTTGCAGTCAGCTGAGACTGAAGCGCTAGATTACCTGGCAGATAGTGATGTGAAGGACGCATTGGCAGAGATTTCTGAAGATTTTCGGATCCCGGTGTATCTTGCTGATGTCGAGGGTTTTGCCTATAAAGAGATCGCCGACATCTTAGACGTCCCCATTGGTACGGTGATGTCGCGGCTACACCGTGGTCGTCGTAGCTTGCGAGAATTACTGACTGATTATGCTGCCGACCGCGGTATTAAAGGCGCAATCGAGCTGCAGAAGAAACAACAGGCCAATGCATCGGAGGAGGGCCAAAAATGACAAATGAATCACCAAGCATTCGGACCGATTCCGAGGATTGCGCTGAAAACGGCGGTTGTACAGAAACCAGAATGGACAGCATCTATAAGTACCTTGATGGTGCGCTTGATGCTCAGGACTTTGATGAGGTTCGTGGCCATATTGAAGACTGCACTGAGTGCCAGTCAGAACATGATCTTGAGGTCATTATTCGGGACGTCGTTCGCCGCTCCTGCGATGAGAAGGCCCCTGAAACACTCAAAAATAAAATTATGGATCGTATTGAAGAGCTGAAAACCAGCTAGCTCTCTCACCACCTTAAATGTGCAAAAGGTCTGAACCAAAGAAATGGTTCAGACCTTTTGTATTGTTCAAATCATGGCGCCGTTAGCCTGCGTTTGGACGCTTGCCAGAGTTGGCGCTGGACTTACGACGATCCTTGCGTTTGCGACCACGTTTACTCATCGTGATGCTCCTTTCGGTGAATGGGTTCTACAAAATATTACCATCACCGTTCGTTGCGCAGTTCAACCTCTCAACGATGCAGCATTCAGCTGCGATAGAGACTGCCCTAGCCGTTTTCGACTCCTAGGTGCGTTCAAGTGCACCGAAGATCGCTTCCGGGACCATGGGTGTGCCCGGGCAATGGTCTTGTCAGCAGCTTAGGATCCCAGACTGGGATCCCCGATTCCGAGCCATTCGAACCATCCGCGGTTTAACACCAACCAAGCAATGAGACCGTAAGCGGCTTGGCCTGGTAGTCCTTCGTTGACCATGACATCTTGGTTGAAGTTCTGGTGGTTGACCAGATCGGTGAACGCATCGACGTATAGGACGTCTCGGCGTACTGCCACACCTTGGTACGCTTCGTTGAGCTGGGCAAGATGCTGATTCGTTTCGTGATCCTGTGCGGCTGTAGGCCCGACAACGAATGTGGTGATGCTGTGTTGTTTCGCCCGATCGAGAATATTCGCTAGGTGTAGACGCGCTCGGGCTGAGGATCCTGCCATGCTAATGGGGTCCTGTGGTACGGCGATCACCAATCGGTTTTCAACTGATTCATCGCGGGAGAGCCGCGGAATGACTTCACGTTCCCAGCGCTCTGACATCTCTTCGGTGGTTTCGTTGGGGAACACTAACGGATAGGACTCGATTTGTAAGTCTGGGACGTGAGTCTTTGCGAGAACCCGTCCCAACCAACCTAAGCCGCGCGCGTCGCCAACTCCGGTCAGTGTTTGGGCTCCGATGGAGAACAACCGGATGTTTCGAGTGTGCACGAATTTTGCCTCTTTCAACTAGTGTTCTTTTGTTCCACTGTAGCCTTATTGCACCAAAATGGCTGTTTAAATGCCTGTTGCGGCCCAAAAATTTGGACCGCAACAGGCGACGCGTACGAATTTTCCGGTTAGGCGCCGAAAATATCCTGGAGCAACGCTTCGTGCTCGTCATCGTGGCGTGGTTTGTTTCCAACTGACGGTGAGGCTGCTTCCGGGCGGCTCACCAATGCTACTTCGCGGTCAAGCTCGGGGAGCAAGTGCTGGAGCATGAACGGCCAGGGCCCTTGGTTTGCAGGTTCGTCCTGGACCCAGCTGACCTTAGCGTTGGTGTACTTGGACAGCTCGGTCTGGATCTCTTCGGCAGGCAATGGATAGAGCTGCTCGACGCGAACGATAGCAACATCTGACTCCATTCCCAACTTCTGACGACGATCGACAAGGTCGTAGTACAAGCGGCCCGAAACCAGCAGCACCTGTTTTGCTGAGTTGGTAGCGGTGTCGTCTGGGACGACCGGCATGAAGCGACCTTGGGTGAAGTCTTCGACCCTGGACGCAGCGGCACGCAGACGCAGCAGCTGCTTGGGGCTGAACACGATCAGTGGTTGACGCGGTGTCGAGTAGGCGTGTTCCCGCAGCAGGTGGAAGTGGTTTGCGCCGTAGGACGGTTGCACAACGCGCATGTTATCTTCTGCTGACATCTGCAGGAATCGTTCGATGCGCGCCGAGGAGTGGTCTGGTCCCTGGCCTTCGTAACCATGTGGCAGCAGCAGCACGATGGAGGAGTGCTGGCTCCACTTCTGTGCCGAAGAGGAGATGAACTCATCGATGACGATCTGAGCGCCGTTGACGAAGTCACCGAATTGAGCTTCCCACAGCACCAGTGCTTCTGGACGCTCTACCGAGTAGCCGTACTCGAAGCCGACTGCGGCGTATTCGCTGAGCAGTGAGTTGTAGATCCAGAACTTCGCCTGATCATGTGACAGCGAAGAGAGCGGGGTCCATTCGTCGTTGTTTTCACGGTCATAGAAGACGGCGTGACGCTGTACGAAGGTTCCACGGCGCGAGTCCTGGCCTGCCAGACGAACGGGGACGCCTTCCATCATCAGCGAACCGAAGGCTGCAAGTTCTGCAAAGCCCCAGTCGATGTTGCCGTCGATGGCCATCTTGTTGCGGCGTTCTAACAGGGCGAGCAGTTTCGGGTGGACGTTGAAGTTTTCCGGAATCTCAGCGTGGACCTCACCGATACGGCGGAGCATCTCATCGGAAATTGCCGTTGATTCTGGCTTGTAGGTTTGCGTTGGATCCTCAATACCGTGAGCTGAACCAAGAATTGGAATCGGCGAGGTTTCGGCCTCACCGATCTCAGCGAATGCCGCCTCAAGATGATTCTTGTAGTCGGCTGCGGCCTGATCCGCTTCTTCCCGTGTGATGTCGCCACGTCCGACCAGCGAGTCGACATAGAGCCGACGCGTTGACGTCTTATTGGAGATCAGGTTGTACATGCCCGGCTGGGTCATCGAAGGATCGTCACCTTCGTTGTGACCACGGCGGCGATACGTGATCAAATCAATGACGACGTCGCGGTGGAAGCGCTGACGGTATTCGTACGCCAGCTGGGCTGCCTGGACTACGGCTTCTGGGTCATCACCGTTGACATGGAAGACCGGAGCCTGGATGGAGCGGGCCACATCCGTGGCATATGTCGATGAACGTGACTGTGATGGTGTGGTAGTGAAACCAACCTGGTTGTTGATGACGACGTGGACGGTACCACCGGTGCGGTAGCCGCGCAGCTGTGACATCTGCATGGTTTCAAAGACAACGCCTTGGCCTGCAAACGATGCGTCCCCGTGAACCTGAATTGGCAATACCGAGTAGGACTTCGGTGAATCTGGTCCGTGGTCGAGTCGGTCCTGTTTGGCACGAACGATCCCTTCGAGTACCGGGTTGACGGCTTCGAGGTGAGATGGGTTCGCGGCAACGGAGACTTTAGTGGTGTTCTTGTTGTAGGAGGTGAAGGTACCTGCAGTTCCGAGGTGGTACTTCACGTCACCGGATCCCTGGGCAACGCTGGAGTCTGCATCGCCAACGAATTCCCGGAAGACCTGTGTGAAGGTCTTGCCGGCAATGTTGGTCAAGACGTTGAGACGACCGCGGTGAGCCATGCCAATTGCTACCTCATCGAGGCCCTCATCGGCGGCTCCTGACAGGACCGCGTCCAACAGCGCAATGAGGGATTCAGAACCCTCTAACGAGAAGCGCTTTTGTCCAACGAACTTCGTCTGGAGGAAGGTTTCGAATGCTTCAGCAGCGTTAAGACGGCCGAGGATGCGGAGCTGTTCTTCGCGGGTGGGCTTGACGAAGGGGTGTTCCAATTTGTCCTGGAACCAAGCACGCTGCTCTGGTTCGTCAATGTGCATGTACTCGTAACCAGAATTGCGAGTGTAGGCATCACGCAGAACGCCCATCAGGTCGCGCAGCAGCATATGCGATTTGCCGCCAATGCCACCGGTAGGCCAGACGCGGTCCAGGTCCCAGAGGGTCAGACCGTGTGAGTCGAGATCCAGATCGGGATGGGTACGCATCCGGTATTCCAACGGGTCGGTATCAGCGATCAGGTGACCGCGGACGCGGTAGGAATGGATGAGCTGCTGAATACGAGCGGCCTTGCCTACCTCGTCATCCGGGTTGACTTGCACATCTGGTGCCCACCGGATTGGCGTGGTTGGAATACGCAGGTTGACGTAAATTTCGTCGTAGAAGTTTTCTTCACCTAGCAGCAGGTTGTGCACGGTGCGGAGGAACTCACCGGAACCGGCACCTTGGATGACACGGTGGTCATAGGTAGAGGTTACCGTCATGGTTTTCGACACGGCCAGATCGGCAAGTACCTTTTTCGATGTACCTTCAAACTCTGCCGGATAAGTTAGTGCGCCGACACCGATGATAGCGGCCTGGCCTTCGGACAGACGCGGCACTGAGTGCACGGTTCCGATACCGCCGGGGTTGGTGAGCGAAACCGTGGTGCCCGAGTGGTCATCCATGGTCAATTTGTTGTTGAGTGCCCGCTGGACAAGATCATCGTAAGCTTCCCAGAACTCACGGAAGTTCATGGTCTCAACAGCCTTGATGGATGGCTGCACGAGCGCGCGCTCACCCTTGGAACCGGGGATATCGATGGCCAGACCGAAGTTAATGTGGGCTGGGTTGATTTTGAACTTCTTACCGTCTTCTTCGCGGTAAATGGCGTTCATCTCAGGGTGCTTCACCAGTGCGCGGATGACTGCATAGCCGATGAGGTGGGTAAAGGAAACACGGCCACCACGGGTACGCTCCAGGTGGTTGTTGATAACCGTGCGGTTATCAACCAATGCCTTAACCGGCATGTCGCGAACGGTGGTCGCTGTCGGCATGGAGAGCGATGCGTCCATGTTGGCCGCAATGGCGCCCGGCATGCCACGTAGGCGTATCCATTCATCTTCTTTGTCTTCGTCTGCATCCTCAAACGCGGCCACGCGTTCTTCGTGAGCAGCTTTCGACGGTTCAGAAGTGATGGCATCTAAGGAAGTTTCAGCACGACGAACTTTTGGTTTCGGCGGCGCTGCCGTATCCTTATCCGCGCTAGCTTTCTGCTCAGACTTCGCTGGCTTTTGCGCCGCAGGAGCTGCGGACTGGCCAGTTTTTTGCGGAGCTGGTTTAGCTGGTGCAGCGGTCTGGGGTGGAGCTTGCTTCTGCGGTGTTTCAGCAGTGTTAGCAGCTTCTAAACGGGCAAAGATTTCAGCCCATTTCTCATCCACAGAAGACTTATCCGCCTTGTACTTTTCGTAGATATCCGCAACAAGCCATTCATTGCCGGGGAATTCCTCGGAGAGCTGGGCGGACGTAAGTTCTGGCACGGTGAAGGCCTCTTCCGTAAGTTCTTTGTTGTTGTGCGTACACGTGGCGAGGCTCGATGCGCCGGGCACGACGATTCTCGCCGTTGGGGCCATGACGGTGTCCCGGTACTGGCCTTGAGCGAGTCTGGGTTCACTCAAGGTGCCCGTCATAGGCAACTGGCTCCATCATAGTGATATTGCCGCTGGAATAGCTACAAAATACATTTGATTGCGCCTAGATTGGCTCCGCGCAAAAAACAGCCCGCTTAAAGTGAGCTACATCTCACGCGCCTAGGGTGAAAGGTCTATGAACAGCTGTCAGACGAAGGAAAAGCTGGCATGATGGAATTATGCGTTTTCTCAACCCCGTCACGACCGACCTGACATATTCAGATGTTTTTCTCGTTCCATCCTTTTCGCAGATCAGTTCGCGTATGGATGTTGATATTTCCTCGACAGATGGCACAGGAACTTCGATTCCGATTGTCTCGTCGAACATGAATGGCGTTACCGGGCGCCGCATGGTTGAAACGATGGCCCGCCGCGGTGGTTTGGGTATCTTCCCACAGGACACGCCGCTCCACCTGATCCAAGAGTCCATCGATTGGGTGAAGTCGCGCGACACCTTGTTTGAGACGCCACTGTATGTGGGCTTAGACGACCGTGTGTTGGACGTCCGCCACCTGGCGGAGAAGCGTAATCATCCGGCGGTATGCGTCGTGGATAATGATCGGGCGCTCCTGGGGATCGTGCACGTGGCTGACACCGAAGGCATCGATCAGTTCGCGTCTGTACAGTCCTTACTGCGTGAGCCATTGCTGACGGTGGCCGCATCAGAGTTGAAGAACCTGCCGGTGGAAGCACGGGATAAAGCTCTGCGCGATCTCTATATGAAAATGCATGATGCCCAGGTGAAATTCGTCCCTGTCGTCGATGGGACCCAACTCGTTGGGGCGCTGACGCAAAACGGAGTGCTGCGCTCAACGATCTTCAGCCCGGCCACTGATGAGCGGGATCAATTGCGGGTGGGTGCCGCAGTTGGTGTCAATGCTGATGTGGCTCAGCATGCCGAAGCGTTGGTAGAACGCGGTGTTGACGTGATCGTGGTTGACACGGCCCACGGTCACCAAGAAAAAATGCTTTCAGCCCTCCGCAGTCTGGCCGACTTGCCGGTTCCGATTGTGGCCGGAAACATCGTCTCGGCCGATGGCGCGCATGATCTGCTTGAAGCAGGGGCCGACATCTTAAAAGTCGGTGTCGGTCCGGGCGCGATGTGTACCACTCGTATGATGACCGCCGTCGGTCGTCCGCAATTTTCTGCCGTTCACGAGTGTGCTCAAGCTGCGGCAAGCCACGGCAAACATGTCTGGGCAGATGGCGGTATAAAATACCCTCGTGACGTCGCATTGGCGCTTGCTGCTGGCGCATCCCAGGTGATGATCGGTTCCTGGTTCGCTGGTGTCATGGAATCACCGGGGGACATGTTCATTGATCTCGACGGTCGTAAGTACAAGGAAAACTTCGGGATGGCTTCAGCGCGTGCAGTTTCTGCTCGCACCCGACAGGACGATGCCTATGCTCGGGCACGCAAAGCCTTCTTTGAAGAAGGCGTTTCTGGCTCCAAAATGTACGTCGATCCCGCAAATCCTTCCGTTGAAGACCTACTTGATGACATCACTGCCGGTGTGCGTTCATCAATGACGTATGCGGGCGCGCACAATCTTCGGGAATTTCACGAACGCGCAGTCGTTGGAATCCAGTCTGCAGCGGGGTATGACGAGGGACGACCGGTTGCCACTTCTTGGTAAAGAAAGGCCCTATAATAAGTTGCATCATGGACGCTGAAAGATGTGCTCAACGCACGAACCTGAGAACAAATCGCCGTGCTCCGGCGAATGAAATGGAGCCTCCGAGTTGCGCGGAACGTTATGACGTTGCCTGGCCTGGCATGCACCTAATGAGTGATGCGGCGTGACGTTGGAATGGATCCTACTTGGCGTAAGTTTTCTGTTAATTCTCGGGAACGGATTTTTCGTTGCTGTTGAATTCTCTTTGATTTCCCTTGATGTGCCCACCGTGCAACGGATGGTTGATAACGGAGATAAGGGCGCAGAGCCGGTGTTGAAAGCACTAAAGTCGCTGTCTACCCAGTTGTCGTCGTGCCAGCTTGGGATCACGTTGACGGCGTTGCTCACCGGGTTTTTCCTCGAGCCATCACTTGGCCGTCTGCTGGTGACGCCGCTGGAACCGCTGTTGGGTGACAATGAGGCACTGGTCTATTCGGTCTCACTGACCATTGCGATGATTATCGGCACGGCACTGTCCATGCTGATCGGGGAGCTCATTCCGAAGAACCTGTCCTTGGCTCGTGCCTTGCCTGTGGCTCGTGTCCTTGCTCGTCCGCAACTGATCTTTACGATGATGTTTCGCCCAATCGTTGTTGGGTTGAACAGCTTTTCGAACTGGATTTTGAGCCTCTTCGGCATGGCTACCCAAGAAGAGCTTTCAGGTGCCCGCACTCCGGAGGAATTGTCTTCGCTGGTCCGCCGATCCGCCGAAATGGGTACTTTGGATGTCAGGACGGCAGCATTTGTGGATCGGACACTGAATTTTTCAGCTCGTACTGCCGCAGACGTGATGACCCCGCGCATGGATATGGAATCCGTTGAAGCAGATCAGAACCTTAACGCGGTCCTCGCCTATGCGCGCTCGACCGGGTTTTCGCGCTTTCCAGTAACGGAAGGCCATGCCGATGAGATTCGCGGCGTTTTGCATATCAAGAAGGCTATCGCAGTACCAAAAACAAAACGCAGCCACCTCACCGCAGCAACTATTGCTAGTGACATGGTGCGCGTACCAGAATCTGTGAATCTCGATACGCTCATTGCCGATCTTCGTGAAGCTCCATTTCAGATGGCCCTGGTGGTCGATGAATATGGCGGTACAGCGGGTGTCGTCACGCTCGAAGACCTGGTTGAAGAAATTGTCGGCGAAGTCGCAGATGAGCACGATCGCATCAGCCCAGGAGTATTGCAGAGTGCTGAAGGGGCCTGGTTCTTTCCTGCAATGCTTCGCCCCGATGAAGCCATGACGCACATGCCGGGTCTGACTATTGAAGAAGATGAAGCGTATGAAACCGTCGGCGGATTTATCATGGCCGAACTTGGTCGAGTAGCCAAAGTTGGCGACGTCGTGGAAGTCGAGCACGGCACGCTCGAGGTCCGACGCATCGATGGACACCGTGTGGAACGGGTCAAGTACACGCCCGATAGCTTACGGTCTGAACAGTCGCAGGCAGCCAATAAGGAGGATGCATGAGTGAGCATATTCCCGGCCTGCTGTGGCTGATCGTACTTTTAGTAGGGAACGCGTTTTTCGTCGCCGGAGAATTCGCTGTCATGGGGGCGCGACGTTCCCAAATTGAACCTCGTGTTGAAGACGGCTCCAAGCTAGCCAAATACGCGTTGTTTGCGATGGAGCATGTCGCAGATATCCTGGCGATCTGCCAGCTCGGTATTACTGCCTGTTCGCTGTTGATTCTGAACGTATCCGAGCCAGCGATCGCTTACATTCTGGGTGTTCCCCTTAAGGCATTAGGCATTGATCCAGAATTTTCCTCGACCGTTGCTTTCGTCATCGCCGTGATTGTTGTGACCTTCCTCCACGTGACCTTCGGAGAAATGGTACCCAAAAATGCTGCGGTATCTGTGGCGGATCGTGCGGTCATGCTCTTAGCGCCACCGCTGGTATTTCTCGATAAAATTCTGCGCCCGATCATCGTCGTCTTGAACTGGTGTGCCAACGTTGTGTTGCGGCTCTTCCGGGTTGAACCCCAGCAAGAAGTGACCTCGACGTACACTCTTGAAGAAGTTCAATCTATTGTGCAGGAATCCCAGCGAACCGGGCTGGTCGATGATCAATCCGGTATCCTCTCGGGAGCTTTGAGTTTCTCAGATGTTCCCGCAGATCAGGTGATGGTGCCGATCGGTCAGATTGTGTCCATACCATCTACTGGTACACCCGAACAATTTGATCAGGCGGTTCGTAAAACTGGACTCTCGCGCCTAGTCGTCGATGATGCGTCTGACGGCACCGTCATTGGGTATCTGCACATCAAGGATCTGATGTCCATTCCTGATGATCGCTATACCGCGCCGATTCCAGTGAATCGGGTGCGCTCCATGGTCAACATCACCGTGGATAAACCGATTGAAGATGCCCTCGCAGTGATGCAGCGCATCGGCGTCCACATGGCACGGGTTCAAGACAGTGCAGGGGATACCGTCGGCGTCTTGTTCTTAGAAGACGTCATCGAAGTGCTGGTCGGTGAGATTCGCGATGTGACCCAGTCGCAGAAGGTGACGGTTCGCCAGCGCATGGGCGGTGCAGGGGGCACAGCCTCGGCCTGACGTACCAGTGTGTCAGAAACCACCGTTATTGCTAATGCGAACTGTTTGCATTAAAGTAATGTGGTGACTTGTGGACGCAGCCCGTCCGCTTATGACAATTTTCCTGAAGGACCATGATGCCGATCTCACGTAAGCGCGCCCTGACTATCGCCGGAACTGTTTCCTTCTTTGGTCTTTTGTTGGCCTCTTGTACAGCGGAAACGGATGCCGTGGGGGAACCAGCTGATGGCGTAACCGTGGTTGCAACCACCACGCAGATGGGCTCGCTTGCCACGGAGATCACTGATTGCGCCGGGGGCGCCACACAGGTTCTTATGAGTCCCAGTGATGACCCACATCAGTTTGAGGCGTCAAGCGCTCAAATGGTCGACATGATTGAAGCTGACCTCGTGGTCGCCAACGGTCTGGGTCTCGA
>NZ_JAKDKW010000131.1 GCF_030453185.1 Yaniella sp.
GCAATCGAATACGAGGTCACGACGACGTCTGCACGCTCGCGGATCGCGTCAATCGTTTCAGAGCGCCGCAAATTCGATACATCAACGACAACGACCCGCAGCCCAGGAGCAAACCGCTCCACCTCGTCACGCCAGACCGGCAACACCGATGACGGCGCAATGACCAAGAACGGTCGCTGCTCCCCCTGTGCCTTGGCGCGAGCAATCATTGCCAACGACTGCAAGGTTTTACCCAAGCCCATGTCGTCAGCCAGAATTCCGCCGAGACCCAGATCATAGAGGTAGGACAACCACTCGTAACCTTCATGCTGGTAGTCACGCAGTTCGGCGTCGAGCATGGCCGGCACGTCAAGCTTCGGGATATCGGTGGCTTCACGAAGCACAGCAAGTGCGTTCTGCCATTCGACAATCGCAGGATCGGCATGGAACGCGTCGGCGGCTTCTTCGGCGTCGTCGAGCAACGCCGAATTGAACCGTGAAATGGCAGTCGATTCAACCCCAAAATCGTCCATGGTCGAAGCTTCTTCAAGCAACTTCCGCAACGGGTCGAACGCCTCGTTGTCCAAGGAGAAGTACGTGCCATCGGTCAGCAGCAAGCTGTTCTGGTTTCGTACCAGGGCAATAAAGAGCTGGCGGAACGGGATGGTGCGTTGTTCGATGGTGACTTGAAAACCGAGGTCGAACCAGTCGTTCTTCTCTGACTGGGTCGCATTGATGACGATGTGTGGTTCACCGGTCAACCGAGTGTAGGCCGGACGCTCCTCGGTCTCCACAATGCGCACGTACTCGTGCTGCAACAGTTCTGGCAGCGACTCATCAACGAAGCGGGCGGCGTCGGCACCAACCAGAATGGTTTTGCCCGGGACAGTACCCAGGTCAATATCGTCGGAGATTTCCGCGAGCACCTGGTTTTGGTGTTCCGTCTGGTCCTCGGTACCCAGGTAATCCCAGCGTGACGAAATGCGCACGTGATCTTGACGCTCACCCTGGTGGGTGGCCTGATAGTACTCGAGGGTCAATTCCAGCGTGGCCGGCGGAATATCGGGCAGGTCAACGGAATGGTCCTGGCTTGCCAACGGGATAACGCCGGCCAGCAACGGATACACGTTGTCAAAGAAATCTTGGGTGTCATCGGCTGGGATGAGCATGGGCTCGGGCGATTCAATGAGATCCATGACCGTGCGACTCAGCGGTTGGGCAACGGGGATGACGTTGATGTCGGCGGTCGCGGATTCGGGGTAAAAGTCGATTGTATAGAGGCCGATGGCACCCAGTGTGCCCGACGGAATGAGGGTTTCAGATGGCAGCTGTGCCTGGATGGACAGTGCGACGTCTTCCTGCTCATTTTCCGCAGCGTCGAAAATCATGCGTGCAGGTTCGGTGATGGTCACCCGATTGATGATTTTTTGCAGCGGGACCAGTTGGATGCCGGCGTTGTCGATCTTGTCCAGCACGTCCCACATCTGGGGCATGTTAATGGTCGCCAACGTGATGACGTCGTTGGAACCCAACGACGACACCGATGAGGTGTAGAGCCGGTTGAGCTCGTGCAGGGCGTCGTGCTGTTCTGGTAGGAACTGGTACTCACCGTGTGCGGATTGGTGAAACGGCAGGTCAAACATGGTCCAGTTCATGTTGCCCTTGATCCATCGTCCCCGAGCACCGACCCGTAGCGGACGCAGCCGCACGGTCAGATCGGTCTGGTTCTCGAGGTCGCTGGCAGTGGCTTCACGCCACACAAAACGCGTGCGGTAACCGGAGGGTTCTGTGTGCAGTGCGTCGATTTCTACACCGAGTGCGACGTCGGTAAATGCTTGATCAGAGTCGATCACCGGCAGCAGTTCGTTGACCACTTGGCGCCACGACAACCCGGGAATGCCGGTCTCGGAATCCTGTGGTTCGTGCGACTGTTCCAGATCGGCTGCGGTGAGCACATCTGAGGTTGCTACGGTCCGCTGATTTGATTCAAAAATCAGTGCAGCGGCGTGTTTACAGTCGAGCCCAACCGGACAGCTACAGGTGGCCCAGTCAACATCCCAAATGGGGATGCCACCCAGACTGCCGTCTGTTTTGCGCAGGGTCACGGAGGCCCGCCAGATTTTATCTTCGGAGCCACGTACACGCCCGACCAGGCGACCGGTTTCTTCGTTGAATTTCAGCGTGAGGACACGGTCTTGTGCGACATAGCTGCGACCCCGCTCGGCCATGGTGTCGCCGAAGGTGGCAACGAGTGCTTGGATATCAACGAATGGGTAGCTCACTGTGCCTCGTAGCGGCGTTGGAATTCGGTTACGCCGCTCAACCGGAAGGGTGCATGGGTGGTGGGTTGGGTGGTGTAGGTTTCTGAAGTCGCCGCGAAATCACTGTGCAGAGTGCGGTATTCGTCGTAGGTGAGTTCCACCCGGTTTTCGAGTTGTTTGGCCACATGTTCTGGGTAGATATGGTCGCGGTAGTTTTCCTGGACCACACCGGTGAAAAATTCGGCGACCGCACCGGAACCATAAGAGAAGAAGCCCAGACGTTTGCCGGCCAGACCTTCGTTGTTATGCAGCTGAGCGGTCAGGGCGAAGTACAACGAGGCCGTGTAGGTATTGCCTAGCGCGCGGTTGTAGCTCATGGACTCTTCGATCAGCTCATCAGAAAGCTCGTGGCCGGTGTGTTCTGCCAGCGCTGCGAGTTGTTTGCGGGCCATTTTTGTAAACGGCTGGTGGTGAAGGAACTTGTCGACGTCGTCGATGGACAGGTCCCGTCGGGCCGCAAGATCATCCCACGCGGCGGTGGTGGCGGTGAGGTAGGCGTCCAGTGACAGTTGACCATCTACATACGGGGTGGTGGAGTCATTGGGGCGCCAGAAGTCATTGACATCGGAGGTATGGAAACCGGAGCCGGGTTCGATTTCGACAAGATTTGGGTTGGCGGTGACCAACATGGCTACAGCACCGGCACCCTGGGTCGGCTCTCCCCCGGTGTCCAGCGCATAGCGTGCGACGTCGGAGGTAATCACGAGAATCTGTTCTTCCGGTGTCCGGGCAATCGCGTTAACCGCCATCTGCAACGCGGCAGTTCCCGAATAGCACGCCTGTTTGAGTTCAACGGAGCGCACATTGGCTGGCAGACCCAACAGCTCGTGGAGGTAGACGCCGGCGGCCTTGGACTGGTCGACCGAAGATTCGGTGGCGAACAGGACCTGACGGATCTTGGAGACATCGTGGCGTGCCAGCAGTGTATCGGCGGCTTCGGCTGCCATGGTGACGATGTCCTCGTCGGGTGCCGGCATGGAGAAAGCGTCCTGGCCCAGTCCGATACTGAACTTCTTAGGGTCGATGCCGTGGCGTTCTGCCAAGGTATCGAGGTCCAGAACGTAATGGGTGGTGGCGACTTCCAAATCGTGGATGCCTATTTTCACCGTTTTCTCCTTTTGCCTATGCTTCGGGGCGCTCGTAGGCGACGTGAGCTTGCATCAGTTCGCCCGGGTTCGTTTGGGCTGCCAACAGCGACAATTCGCCCGCCAGCACACTAGCTGCAATCAAGCTAGCCAGTCTACGCGAGTCTGCACCGGGTTCGCTAGTTTGACCGATCCCCATGCGCGCCATGGCTTCTTCGATATACGGCAGGTGTTTGCCGTTGCCCACGGTCCCCACAATCAGGTGCGGCAGGGTCACAGCGAAGTATAAGCCTTCTTCACGGTGCTCGGCCCACACGAATCCTTGGGAACCTTCTACAATATTTGCGGCATC
>NZ_JAKDKW010000132.1 GCF_030453185.1 Yaniella sp.
TCATGCTAGATTTTGGGCATCTACGAACGGACGTGCTCAATGTCATTCCGGAGCTAGTTCCGCGTATTTAGGCGGATGGCTCGGAATTTAGCCATTCCGAGCCACCCAGTCGCGGAGGATAGGGGATTTGAACCCCTGAGGGCTTTCACCCAACACGCGTTCCAGGCGTGCGCACTAGGCCGCTATGCGAATCCTCCTCAGAGCTTTGCAAAATAAGCACCTTGCAAAGACCAGATTTTAGCATAGCCCATCCGCTGTTGAATAAGCAAAATGGGAGGGCTGCTGCTAGTCGCAACCGTCGACACCACAGGCCTCGCCCTCGGCGCCCAAGGTTTGCAGTGGTGTCGGATTCAGCTCATCCCAAACCTGCTGTAGTGCTGCGCTAAACACCTCAACGGATTGCGCGCCCGGCAGCGCATATTTTTCAGCCAGAACATAGGTTGGCACCGCAGAGACACCGAATGCTTGGGCTTGCTCGACGTCGGCCTGGGCTTCGGCGTTAAATTCATCGGAGGTCAGGACTTCTCGAACTCGGTCCTCGTCAAGCCCCACGGAGATGGCTACCTGGACCAGTTGGTCATGGTCAGACAGGTCAAGACCGTGGCTAAAGTGCCCTGCGAGTAGTTCACGCTTAAGCTTAGGCATGATTTTCGGTTCGTCACCTGAAGTCTGGCGGTCCAGAGTTTTTGCCAAATGGAGCAAACGGTGGGCCGTCCAAGAGTTCGCAACAACGACCTCGTCCATCTGAAAATCAAGACCTGCTTCTTTGCCGTGCGAAGCGACGGTCTCTAACATTTGATGAACCTGATTCGAAGGCATGCCTTTCGTCTCAGCGAGATACTGGACTTCACTGCGGGGGTCGCGCTCAGGCAGGGTCGGATCTAGCTGGAAGGTGCGGTAGTACACGTCAACCGAATCTCTGTTGGGGAAGTCAGCGAGCGCTTTCTCGAAACGAGTGAGCCCGATGTAGCACCACGGGCAGGCGATGTCAGACCAGATATCAATTCTCATAATTGTTACTCTGGCAGGCACGAAAGCAGGGTGGCAAGACTGTTTCCCACGAGCGTGGAACAGCTACTGTAGATCACCGCGAGTGAACGAGTTGTCTCAAATTCGCTCTTTGGCCACAAATTGGTAATATGGACCCCGGCCCCTCACGCGGTGCCATCTTACTTAACTCCCCCAGGGCAGGAATGCAGCAAGGGTCGGTAGGCTCTGACAGGTGCGTGAGGGGTTCTAAGTTTTAACACTGCTCCGCTCATCGTTGGGGTCATAGACCAACAGCCAGCCATGCGCGGTGGGCCGGGTCGTCAGGGACACCCATCGGGCAGGTCCGGGCGAATAGCAAAAATGTGTTCAGGCTGTTTGTGTTCAAGCTGTTCGTGCCAGAGCTTGTACATGGCTTCAATCTTCCCTAGCAGCAGTGCTCTGACCTGCGGGTTTTCGGTAGCGTCCCACATACCTTCGAGTGCTATTTCAAAGTTCTTGCTTTTGACTGGACATGACTATCTTTCGACGTCCGCGAGCGTATGCAACATGTCGAAATGCGATGCGCTGCGCTGTTGCTCACTTAACGGCCAAAATTTGCGGCTGATGAGGCAAAACTATGCCGGGACCCTTGGGAAGGCCTGTGACCGGTGTTACTGTAGAACAACCTACACACTCTACACCGAGGGACAAGATGAGCACTTTTGCGAAGAAAAAGTTTCCACTACTGGGGCGCCTCACGGCCATCGCTGCCGTGTCTGGTCTTGCATTGACCGCTTGTGGTGACGACGTTGAGACTGCAGATACCGGCGATGCAGACGGCGAAACCATCGAGATGGCTATTTTCCAAGGTTGGGAAGAAGGCATTGCAGTATCAGAACTTTGGGCCTTGGTCCTGGAAGATGAAGGCTACACGGTCAACAAGACCTACGTTGATCTAGCGCCGGGCTATTCAGGCATTGCCACCGGTGATCTGGACTTCGTCATGGACGTCTGGCAGCCAGTCACCCACGCTGACTATATTGAAGAATACGGTGATGACATCGAGCTGGTTGGCGAATGGAATAATGACGCCCGCCAGGTTATCGCCGTTAACGCGGACGCACCGGTTGACTCCCTTGAAGACCTTGCTGACAACGCTGATCTCTTCGACAGCAAACTCGTCGGCATTGAACCGGGCGCAGGCTTAACCGAACGCACTGAAAGCTACGTCATACCAGATTATGGGTTGGAAGATTGGGAATTCACCACCTCATCTACCCCAGCCATGTTACAAGAACTTGATACTTCATTAGCCGCCGGTGACAACATCGCAGTCACTTTGTGGATGCCGCACTGGGCGTTCAACAGTTACGACATCAAACCGTTGGATGACCCACAAGAGGCACTTGGGCAAAAAGAAAATATGACCACGTTCGCACATAGTGAGTTCTCCGACACCCAGCCTGAAGTCTTCAACTGGTTGGCCGATTTCAAGATTGACACCGAAACTTTGCAGGACCTTGAAGAAGACTTGTTCGTAGCGGAAGTCGACCAGGATGATTACCCGAACACAGTCCGTGATTGGATGGAAGAAAATCAAGAATACGTTGATTCGCTGACTCCGTAGTCTACTGCAGTTACACAACCTGGCAGGCGTCGTCGAAGGATAGCCGGCCGGCACGGTCACGCACCGCATTGACATCATCGTCATTTGGCCCCCAGCCAACATTGATCATGACCGCGGTCTTCCACCCGTTGTCGGCATGGAATTCCTCGTCGACGCCTGCGGCGTTAAACCCGGTCATCGGTCCTACGTGTAAGCCGTGAGCTCGCAGCGCGACAATCAGATAACCGATTTGCAAATGGCTGGATACCTTGGCCATCTTCTCGCGGACTGCCAGATCCGGATCCAGTTTCTCTCGAGCGCCATCCCGGTGGGGTGCCAAATGCGGTAGATGATCGTGCCAATTCGGATCCCATGCCGCAATAATCGTCAATGGTGCGGCCAAGGTTTTGTCACGATTGCCGGGCTTCATCTGCAAACCAAGCTGTTGTTTTGCAGCAGGTGTGTGCACCACGGTCAGACGCATCGGCTGAGAATTCATCGCCGTCGGCGCCCACCGCACATCTTCATACGCCTGCGCAATAAGTGCCGGGTCAACGGCGTCGTCAGAAAACGTGTTGGTGGTGTGGGCATTCGCGAAGATAGCATCGAGCATTTCGCGCGTTGAGATAGAGAGGTCTGTGGAACCGGATTCGGGCATAAGTTTCCTTTCGTAGGTCACCGGATTAAAGTCTAGACTGAGATTTCTGCCAGCAAATCGTACTGGTTACCACCACGACACCAGCAAGCTAGGGTATTGAGAGTGACCACCGCTTTATATCGCCGTTATCGTCCGGATTCGTTTGCACAAGTCATCGGTCAGGAGCACGTGACCGTGCCGCTGGCCAATGCCATAGACAAGCACCGGATCAATCACGCCTATTTATTTTCCGGCCCGCGCGGCTGTGGTAAAACCACCTCAGCGCGCATTTTGGCACGCTGTTTGAACTGTGCCCAAGGCCCGACGGCCACACCGTGTGGTCAGTGCGATTCGTGCACTGATTTAGCCACCGGCGGGTCAGGTTCGCTGGATGTCATTGAAATTGACGCGGCGTCGCACGGTGGTGTGGACGATGCCCGTGACCTGCGTGAGCGCGCCACATTTGCGCCGACTCGTGACCGGTACAA
>NZ_JAKDKW010000013.1 GCF_030453185.1 Yaniella sp.
TTGGGAGGGGATGGGAGGGTGTGTCGTCGCAGCCGTAAACAATGTGACAGAAGTGACCGTAGAACTACCGATGATTGAATCTCTGTCCGAAATATTGCTGCACAAAACCATCCATGACTTCAGTGGAGCGAAGTGGGGACTGTCTCGGGAACGAGAGTGAAGTGTGACAGACGCTGTTCGTCAAACATTTGGAAGTGAGGAACGCGCCAGAGCAGAATAGTCGTTGCGGGCACACCGAAGACCGTGGCTCGTTAAGATAGATCCAGCAGCATTGTCCGACACCATCCATCGGCACTGAACCTATTGGAAAGCTACACCTTGGAAATAATGAACCTTCGGAAGCGCCGCTCCGCGCCTCGACTCCGCCCCAGAGCACGCATCTTCGTGATGGTTACTTTCGTCGCTGCCTTTATACTCACGGCCTGTGGCTCCGACGTGAATACGCAGCTCAGGCTGCAAGAGGACTATTCAGGTCAACGTCAGTTCGTGATGACTATGGCTGATGATGACGTGCAAAGCCTCAACGGAGGTGTTGACGGCGCAGCGCAAGCACTAGAGACCCATACACCGGATGAACTAACTTTCGAGGGCATCGAATCAGAAGAGGAGGGGTATAGCGCTACGTTCACAATGAACTTCGATGACGTGGACGACTACAAACATAAAATTAACGCATTGCTTGACGTCTCCGATATACCTGAAGCGGACCGGGAGATGGACGTGAAAATCGATGAACAGCAGTTAGTTACATCGATAGTCTTTGAAGAGAAGTTCTATAATGACGATCTCATGGGCTGGGCTGCAGACGCGCTGGTCGAAGAACAAGTTGTTCCGGAAAACACCACGGTGTTGACCTCTGGAGGCACCGCATCCGTTTTATATGACGGCGAAGAGGTCGAGACCTCCACATCTCTCCCCCGCATCAACTTCAGCCTGAACGATGATCGACGCTTCAACGAGGTAGCTATGGATCTCGAAATCCTCGAATCGGGAGATTTTCAGATCGCTATGTCCTACTTCGTCTCACCCGAAGACACAGCGATACAAAACACATTCGTCAGTGAACGCGTGCAGAGCCTCAATGACCAAGATGGAGTTGGTGGTGCCGTTGAGGACTCCGGTCCCACAGAAAACCACGATTCAGGCAATGCAGAAGTACGAAAAATTTCGGCGCAGTTTGAATCTCCTGAGGCAGTCGAAGAAGGCCTGCGAATATTGTTGGCAAATGAGCAAGCCACTTTTAGCGCCACCGACACGGTTGGTGATGCGTCACCCGATGCGATCACTGAATACACGGGCTCACATTGGACTTGTGAAGCCATCTGTAATCCGACGAATATTCAACAGTTGAACGGCGATACCGTATATCCCGATCACTGGCAGCTGGTAGACCAGCGTCGTGGAGATGGCGATTTTCACCTGGAGCTCAACCGAGGTATCCCCTTAGACTCCCTATCCTCCACTACTCGCTTACACTTCGATGGAGGAATGGAACAGACTTTTGAATTTGTTCTCGCCGATGAAACGACGGAAGACCACGAAGACGCTGTGGCCAAACGGTTCGAACCAGCTCAAGGAACCGGCTCGTTCCGCACTTCCAGCCAAGACGGCAAAACCGTCTACACCACAACGTTTCAGGCACAAGACGCTCAAGCCCTCGCCAGCCAATTGAACGACTATCTCGAAGAAAAAGGCGTTACCGACACCATTAGCCTGCAGCACGATCCACTCAACGGCATTTGGCCTGAATATAATCTTGACGTCGATTTGTCAGCTATCTGGGAACTCGCAACGGGTGGTGTCGAAGAGACCACAACGTTCCAAGTAATTCTGCCGGCCCTCCATTCCGGAGGGACTAATACAACAGAGGCCGCTGACGGCACCCTTGCAATCGAAGACTCCACCGGCAAGTTCAGTGTGACGGCAAGCGGCCCAACGACGACGACAGTCTGGGCAACCCTGGCACTCATTGCGTTCCTTGCGGTAGCACTAGTCGCAGCACTGGTCTGGCGGAAACGGACTGCAAATTACAGCACGAATTCACAGCCTCGGAACAGCACGGAAAGCACACCGTATAACGTACAAGGGCCTAAAGATGATTTGACCGAAACTCAAATCTTTCGGTCACCGCTAGCACCAAGGACGCTGAGCGACACCACCTCGGAAACCAGCTCAACCAACCCGCTCGCAGAGCCGGAGCGTACCCGCATATACGATCAGACGCGGCCCTTCCCTGATGTGCCGATCCCGTCAGCTGCTGAGTACCGCGAATCCGAAAATCATCATGACACTACTGAGCATGCAGTCGATACTGACGAGACAGTCAGCAATGACTCCAATTTTGAAGAAGACTCAACTGGTGAAGACGAGCAGAAGTAAACTCTGAATTATTCGACATTTGAAGAGCAGAAAACCCGCAGCATATGCTGCGGGTTTTCTGTGGAAGGACAGGCGCCAGTGGTACGGCGAGCATCATTGCTGGCGACGCCGTTCGTCCCAGCGAGATTCAAGCCCTTCTATGAAACCTTGATTTGAAGTTGATGAATTATTTCCGGAGCCACCACGTCCGCCGGATTTGCTTGGCGGCTTAGTCGTCCGTTTGGATGCCAGATAAATACCACCACCCATGACGATGAATCCAACAATACCCAGCCAAATAGCGTCTATAGTTACACCTGTAAGGAGAACCACGATGCCGGCTGTAGCAATCAGCACACCTAATACAATATTCCGAGTTGAGAAACGGCGCGCTGAATCTTTTTTACCCATCTGCATCTGTGATGCAAACTTAGGATCGTCGGAAATCAGCTGAGATTCGATCTCAGCGAATGCCTCTTTCTCTCTATCTGATAAACCCACTGTTGCCTCCACATGATCTGCCGAAAATCCCTGAGAATCATCGGTTGAGTTTGTCTCTATTCTAGAGTTTTTGCCTGACGATTTGCTGAGATTGTCACACCGTGACGTGTGAGACTCGCCAACTATCCATCTGACATGCGCTGTTGTCTTTCGTGTCGTAGTAATGTGGCGGGTTTTATTGCTGCACTAGGAAATTTCTTAGCTACATCATCCAAAATTTGGTCAGTCGAATACCAGTCTTGACTTGCGTCTCGTTGTTGAAGAGTTTCGTCCACATCGAAAAGTGACTCTTGCACCTCTTGCTGCGCCACTGGTTCAGCTACGCGATCAGCGCGTAAACCTAGAAGACGCACTGGGTGCCACCGTTGATGCATTAAGGCATCAAGCAACGGCACAGCCTGTTGAAAGAACACGGCGCCCGATGTGGCTGGGCTTTGCAGTGACATTGATTTGGTCCGCGTTGAAAACTCATTATCTTTGACTTTGACGCTCAGCCCCCACGCTACGAGGCCGTCATGTCGCATTCGGCGTGAGCATTCATATGACAGCTCCAGCAGGTACTTTTCCAGCTGCTGGCTATCGACGATATCTCGTTCGAAGGTGTGCTCAACCGAAACCGATTTTGCAGCCTGGCGTGGTTCAACAATTCTTGCATCTTCGCCACGAGCAAGTGCCACTAACTGAGGACCAATTGCCCCTAACCAAAGTCTCATCCGCTGTGGATCTTGTCTCGCCATCTCCCCAACTGTGTGGATGTCAGCATTCATGAGTCTTTGATGCAGTTTCGGCCCAACGCCCCAGATCACGTTCACTGGCAGTGGCGCGAGGTACTGTTGGGTCTGTTCAATCGGCACAACACCCAAGCCGTCGGGTTTCGAATGGTCCGAAGCAATTTTAGCCACGGATTTATTCGCGGCCACTCCAACTGTAGAAGGTAGTCCGGTCGTCTCTCGAACTCGACGTTTAATGAGTGCTGCGATTTGAACCGGAGTGCCCAGCCTGCGGCGAGCCCCGCTGACGTCGATAAACGCTTCATCGATAGAAAGCTGCTCGACATTAGGCGTGATGTCATGCAGAACGTCCATGATCCTCTTCGAGGCTTGTGAATACTTGTCACGGCTGGGTTCGATAATCGCTAACCGCGGGTAGAGAGCAAGTGCATGGGACATTGGCATTGCTGATCGGATCCCGTATTTGCGGGCTTCGTATGACGGAGACGTCACAACCGAACGCCCTGATTTCCCACCCACTACGGCAGGTAAGCCCCTGAGCTCTGGCTGGTCCAGTAGTTCAACCGACAAAAAGAAAGCGTCCATATCGATATGTAGGATGGTCGAGTCCCAGGAACTATCGGCCCACTCGGGGCGGGGAATTGAGCTTCGACCCGTAGAGATCATGTATCAATTCTACGCGGTTCGCGCAGTAAGGTTGAAGGGTAAGGATTTAAGCCGTTCGCTTCAGCAGGCAGGAGACGCAAAACAGTGACGATTACCGATGCGGTGTGGTTCCGAAACACATTACATAACCGAATGCAGGAGATGTTGCTTGAATATCAGCAACGGGCCGGCAACATAGCTGAATCAGCTGAACCACTCGTGACATCGATCGTTGAGCTCGTACAGGGAGGTAAACGCCTACGAGCCCTGCTCGCGTGGTGGGGTTGGCAGGGTGCTGGTGGAGATGCCGATGACCCTCGCATTATCGATGCTGGGGTCGCGCTGGAACTTTTCCAAGCTGCCGCTCTGATCCACGACGATATTTTGGACCGATCTGACACCCGTAGGGGCCAGGCATCAGTGCACAAAAGGTTCCAGAACCTTCATGACGATAATCGCTGGGTTCAAGATGGCAAGCATTTTGGCATTTCGGCCGGCATCCTCGCTGGCGATCTGGCGTTAGGTCTTAGCGAAGAGATCTTCTCCACAACCGCTGATGCCACAGCGTTTGCCGCCCCGGCCCGTGATGCGTTCCACGCCATGCGTTTCGAAGTCATGACTGGTCAATATCTCGACATCTTGGCTGAAGCACACATCCCGGATGATCCTGAAGTGGCACTGGAACGTGCCAGAACAGTCTTGCAATATAAATCTGCCCATTATTCGGCCGTCTGGCCGTTCGAACTGGGAGGTGTGCTGGCCGGTGCTGACGAAACCACACTGTCGACATACCGTGATTTTTCTCTCCCCCTAGGCATGGCTTTCCAACTGGGAGATGACTTACTCGGAGTATTTGGGGATCCGGAGCTTACCGGTAAACCCTCCGGTGATGACCTCGTCGAAGGCAAGCGCACGGAACTCGTAGCTCACGCGCTCAACAGTCTCGATAGAGAAGACGCTCAAATGCTCAACAACTTTTTGATGCATCCTGCACAAAGTCCCCACAGCGTCCAAGAGCTCCAGGAATTACTGGAGCGATCCGGGGCACGGGCTACGGTTGAAGCTGAAATCGAGCGACTCGGTCTCGAAACTCGCGAGGCATTGGACCGTCTCGCCATCGCAGACGATGTGAAGGTCGGTCTTGGCGACCTTGTATCTGGCCTGATCGCCAGACAGCACTAGGGTTTGCTACCAACCCAATGCTTGAGCGCGGCGCCTAATCTCAGTTTTGCGTCCAGCCCGCAGCGCGTCGATGGGCCGTCCTGGCAGGGATTCATCTTCAGTAAAGAGCCACCGTACAATTTCTTCCTCATCGAAGCCTGCGTCCTCGAGCACGATAATCGTGCCACGTAGCGGCTTCAACAAGCCCGACTCCGTCAGGAATTCAGCAGGCACATACCGAATCCTGTCATCACCGAGCCGTATATCTAATAGTTGCTTGTCCTTAATCATCTTGTGAACACGGGTCACAATTACATCAAGGCGCTCAGCAACATCTGGAAGCGTTAGCCAGGTTCCAACAAGGGTTTCTAGATCGCGTGTTTGATTCACGCCTCTACCGTATCGCAGATATTCAAGATTTCGCGATTGCATCGACATGAAAAGCGCATCTTCAAGCTGATCTGGGAATAAACTTGAATCTTCTATTAACATTTGCACCATTAGTCATGTATATTCTCGTATGTAACATTTTCATCACGTACACCTCGACGCTACTTTTGTCACACGCTGCACAAAGGAACTTCCCCTGGCTCAGGTGCCTGACGCAAGAGGATACGTTTAATGATTGACCGTACATCCGGTGCTTCCCGGTTCTATAAAACAGCGGTTGCCACATCGGCTCTGCCGCTACTAGCGATGGGCTCTGCCGCCGCAGCCGCACCTGCAGTGGCTGATGCACCTGGTACGGCATTGAGTCCGAAACCAGCAACAGCCGCCAATGTCTCTGCCGCTCAAAGCGCGCTACAGGACACTCTCCTGTCCTCCGAGCAGCTAGCAGCTCAATTGCCCGCTCGTTTCACACAGACAAACTTCCAGGCTGCAAAAACAGCACCTTCCACCTATAAGGTGAAAGCAGGCGACACCCTGGGCCACGTTGCGTACGCTAACGGAGTTTCCCTCTCGAAACTGCTGAAATGGAACGGACTGAAAGCCTCCTCGACCATTTACCCGGGAGACGTCCTGAAACTTGGGGCATCTGCATCTGCCACGACAACCGCGTCGACTAGTTCGAATTCATCGTCAAACTCCTACACCGTCAAGACTGGCGACACCCTTTCTGGCATCGCCGCGAAACAGGGCGTGGGCCTCTCCACCCTGCTCAGCGCTAACGGCCTATCAACGTCGTCGGTCATCTACCCGGGCCAAAGCCTAAAACTCTCCGGCAGCTCAGCTTCCTCCACGGTTTCTACAGCGTCGAGCACATCGGGCGGCTCATACAAAGTGAAATCGGGAGACACACTCTCAGGCATTGCGGCCAGCCAGAAGGTCGGCCTATCAACACTGTTGAAAGCCAACGGCCTATCTGCCTCGTCGGTCATCTATCCCGGCCAACAACTCAAGCTTTCCGGTAGTACTTCGTCGTCGGCTTCTACAGACTCCTCGACGGCTTCTTCGACCAACTCTTCCAGTAGCTACACGGTAAAAGATGGTGACACACTTTCTGGAATAGCCGCTCGAAACAATGTGAGCCTTTCGACAGTGTTGAAAGCCAACAATCTTTCCCTGTCCTCGCTGATTTTCCCGGGGCAGACCATCAAACTCTCGGGATCAAGCAACTCGTCCAGCTCATCGGTTTCGACTGCAAGCTCCAGCGGATCGAGCTCCGGAGGCACATATAAAGTGAAATCTGGCGATACTCTGTCCGGCATTGCTGCCAAGGAGGGGGTAAGTGTTTCTACCCTTCGCAGTGCCAACAGCTTGAGCGGTGACAACATTTATGCCGGTCAGTCGCTGAAGCTCTCAGGGTCTTCGGCTTCGTCAGGTGAATCAAGCGGAAGTACTTCGGCCAGCACCTCGAGCGCATCCAGCTACAAGGTCAAGTCAGGCGATACCTTATCAGGCGTTGCTTCCCGGAATGGCCTGAGTTTGCAGCAGTTGCTGAACGCCAATGGGATGGAGTCCACGGACATCATCCGCGCCGGCCAAACATTGAAGCTCGGCGGCTCGGGTTCCAGCTCTACCAGCACCGCGTCATCTGGCAACGATGAGCAACTGGTAGGAGATACATTCCTCGACAGAACGTACCCAGAGGACGTCGTCGCAAACGCGAACGACAATAAACGTGCGCTACTTGATTCGCAGATGCCATCCCGCAGCCAAATTCGAGAAATGGTCCGCTCGACAGCAAGCTCGATGGGCGTTGATCCTTCGCTAGCGCTCGCGCATGCACAGATCGAATCGGGCTTCGATGCCACTGCGGTGTCGCCGGCTAACGCGATCGGTACTATGCAGGTAATCCCGAGTTCAGGCGAATGGGCATCACAGTTGGTTGGCCGGGACCTGAACATTATGGACCCACAAGACAATATCACCGCTGGTGTGGCGATTATCCGTCATCTCCAGAACAGTGACCCCGGTGACATCGGCATCGCCGGCTACTACCAGGGTGCAGGTGGCGTAGCCAAATACGGCATGTACGACGACACCAAGGACTACGTGAAGAAAATCAACGAGGCCAAGAGTCGTTACTAAATCACGTCCGCTTATATGGAAACGATGCCCGGTCAGCCTGGCTGACCGGGTATCGTATGTGACGTGAATACACCCGCAGGCCCCTCGCTCGTTGGCACCACCGTCGACAACCGTTACACCATTACACAACGGATCGCACACGGCGGCATGGCCACCGTCTATCGTGCCGTCGATACCAGGCTCGATCGCGAAGTCGCGCTAAAAGTTCTGCGCCCAAATATGGCCGAAGACCCAGCTGTGATCGAAAAATTCGAAGCAGAAGCTAAGAATACTGCCAAGATCAATCACCCGCACGTGATCAACGTCTACGACCAGGGCGTGGGCCCAGCTGGAGATGGCAACGTAGCCTTCCTCGCCATGGAGTTCATTGAAGGCCATACCTTGCGTGAAGTCATGCGTGCGGCAAAGGACATGACAGTTGAAGAAACATGGAACATCGCCCTCCCGATCATCCGGGGTGTAGCAGCGGCACACCGAATCGGTCTTATCCACCGCGACATTAAACCCGAAAATGTTCTTGTATCTCACGACGGCGACATTAAGGTGGCTGACTTCGGCTTGGCTCGCGCTGCCTCAAATCATACGGGGACTGGGATGGCCCTGATGGGCACCGTGTCCTACATGTCGCCCGAACTCGTGACCGGCGAACAGGCCGATGAACGATCAGACGTCTATGCACTCGGCATCCTAGTTTTCGAGATGCTGACGGGAAGCCGTCCTTATACAGGGGAATCTGCTGTAGCTATCGCCGTCCAACACACCAACTCCCGTGTCCCGGCCCCGTCCACGCTCGTCTCGGGTATAAGCGCTGCCGTTGACGACCTCGTCCTGCATATGACCGAGCCATCCCCAGAAGATCGTCCGGCAGACGCAACTGAGGTACTCATCCTGATCCAGCATTTGCTCGAAAACCCCGATACCGCTGAACAACTCGCGGGACACGTCCCGGCTGACGAAGCTGATACTCAGGCTTTTAACGACGTCGCGACGCAACCATTCGACCAGACAGCAACGCGCCCATATCAGCCGAGTCCCGAATCGGCTGAAGTCGACGGTTCAATGGACGTTACCGGTCCCCCACAACCAGCAGCACCTCCGCAACCAAATGTCTCGATCCTTCCGCCTTCGGTCACAGCAGAAACAGCACCGGCTGGCGATTTCAACCATTACCAGCGGGAGCCTGCACCGTCTCACCGTGCGGTGATGCCTCAGACCCGCGCCCTTGACAACCAGAAGCCGCATGAACCCGCGCAGAACTTTGCACCAATCGCTCCATCGCGAGCTGCAATCATGACATTACTGATCGTCATGGCAGCCGCTGCAACCGTTTTATTCGGCCACTGGGCCGGCACATGGATTATGAGCTGGCTGTTCGGCTAACCTGATAAAAGTTTCAGTGAAGGACCGCTCACTGAAGTGGCGATAAGCTCACAGAATTCTCCCCTTCCGGTTCGAAAATACACCGTCAAAGGGTACATGCCCACTATCCTCGGGAAGTTACACGTCCACAGTCGTCATGAAGCAGTGATTGCCGCCAGACGGTTCGGGCTCATCCCCTAGTGCATCGCCTTTGAACCAATAAACATTTTGACCCCCGCAGTTTGAAGTCGAATTCTGCGAGGGTCAAACAATTTACTTGGTTGTTGGCGACGAGGCCGTGCTGTCAGCGTTCGCTTGAGCAGATAATGCTTCAGCAACTAAGAAAGCCAGTTCTAACGACTGTTGATGATTCAGCCGAGGGTCAACCAAGGTCTCATAGCGCTCGTCAAACGCGGACTCGTCTACTTCTACGGATCCGCCCAGGCATTCGGCAACATCATCACCGGTCAGCTCGATGTGCAGTCCACCCGGATGAGTTCCGGTAGCTTGGGCGACTTCAAAGAAACCACGGACCTCGTTCATGATGTCTTCCAGGCGACGGGTCTTGTAACCATTGGCCGCAGTAATGGTATTGCCATGCATAGGATCGTTGATCCAAAGTGGCGTAGCTCCGGCGGCTTTGACACCCTCCATAATGGTTGGCAACTTTTCGCGAATGGTATCTGCGCCCATACGAATGATGAAGGTCAGGCGCCCTGGTTCGCGGTTGGGATCAAGCTTTTCCACGAGTTCCATAGCCTCATCGACCGTGGTCGTTGGCCCGAGCTTCACACCGATTGGGTTACGAATACGGGAAAGGTAGTCTACATGCGCGCCATCCACCTGGCGGGTTCGTTCGCCTATCCAAACAAAGTGTGACGACGTAATGTAAGGCAACCCGGTACGTGAGTCCACGCGAGTCAATGCCCGCTCATAATCCAGCAGCAAAGCTTCGTGAGCAGAAAAGAACTCCACTGTTCGCAGTGCATCAAAATCCGCTCCAGCAGCAGCCATGAAACGGACAGCACGATCAATTTCTGCTGCTAGCTCGTCAAAACGAGCGTACGCAGGGTTGGACATAAAACCCTTGTTCCACGAGTGGACGGTACGTAAATCAGCAAAACCGCCAGTAGTGAATGCCCGAATAAGATTCAACGTCGATGCAGAGGTGTGGTATGCCTGCATCATTCGACGTGGGTCGTGACGACGGGACTCTTCAGTGAAGTCGAACCCGTTGACGATCTCTCCACGGAACGATGGCAAGGTGACATCACCGCGAGTTTCCATATTCGAAGAACGTGGCTTGGCAAATTGCCCTGCCATACGCCCCATCTTGACCACAGGCACTGATGCCCCGTAGGTCAATACAACGGCCATTTGCAAAATTGTGCGGATTCGCGATGAAATTTTGTTTGCCGTTGCGCCGGCAAACGTTTCTGCACAGTCGCCACCCTGCAGTACAAACGCGTTGCCAGAAGCTGCCTGGGCAAGCCGTTCACGCAGGACATCAACTTCACCTGCAAATACCAAGGGCGGAACGTGGGACAGCTCGTTGAACGTGTCGTTAAAGATTTGTTCGTCATACCACTGCGGTGCTTGCTTTACGTCAAGATCCCGCCATTCATCCAGGCCTGGATAGTCAGCAGCGCCTTGGGAAAGGTTCGTCCCGAAGGGTTCAATCGCTTGAGTATTTTCCGCAGTGTCATACATCATGCAGCCCAGCATACGGGGCCTAATCCCGCAGTTGGTAGTTCATGACGCTATAAGCCAATACGATCTTTTTGTGAGCGCAATCGTTGGAAAACGGCATCTGGGATCCATCCTGTTTGCGCGGGTGATTATGCTGGAGGTAATGGGTATGCAGCAATCTTCAATTTACCTTGAGCCAGATCCGCTCGGGATACTTAATCATGATGGGATCCGATGGGCTGTTCTTTTGCTGCACGGATTCACTGCGGGACCAGACTCGGTGCTCCCCTGGGGCCAAGCTCTGTCCAAAGCCGGTGCAACTGTACGCATCCCACTACTCACCGGCCACGGCACCAATGTTGCTGACCTCGCACGAACAAAAGCCGGCCGGTGGCGTACCGACGTGCAACAAGAGCTCGATACTCTGCTCGCCGGCCCCTATGATGCAGTAGCCGTTGGTGGTTTATCCATGGGTGGTGCCCTTGCACTCGATGCAGCAGCACACCGTCCAGTCAATGCAACCTTTGTTGTGAATCCTGCACTTAGCTTCAAGGTTAGTGACCGCCTAGGAGTATTCCTCTCACCACTAGTGCATCGACTGGTACCAACAGTGGGACCATTGGCCGGCGACGTCAACAAGCCTGGTGTGTCAGAAAGCGCTTATGATCGGACTCCAGTGCCCGCAGTGCAGCAGTTGGCACAGTTATTTCGCACGACTCGCAGCAACTTATCGCGTATCGATTCTCCGGTCACACTATACGTCTCTCGAACAGACCATATTGTGCCGCGTTCGTCGGCACGCTTCCTCGAACGTCATCTTGATCCTGACCTGTTTGACAAGCTCGTGCTTGAGAACAGCTATCATGTCGCAACCTTGGACCATGATGCCGAGATGATCCATCACGATAGTGTCGCTAAACTCAGCGCTATGTCTGGAGGGCACCGTGAGCCGTGACGACATGAACCGCGACGCCGAATGGGAAGACCTGGTTCGACGCCTCGGAGGAAACCCGGAGCAAGCAAAAAGCGAGCCCATCTTCGAAGAAAACGGTAATGAGGATCGTCCGCACGCCGAAGAGCAAAGCCGTCCATTGAGTGCACCCGGCCCGCGTGACTACACGCTAACCGAGGACGATATTTCCGATTTCCAGCCGCCTGAACCGAAACCAGTTTCGGCTAGCAACCCTCGCACGGTGCTGTCGTGGCTGGGAGTTATTAGCGCCGCGGTTCTGTGGATTGTGGCGGGCATGGGAGGCTGGCAACTCCCGTGGTGGCTCAATATTGCTTCAACTCTGGGATTCCTGGCCGGAGCCATCAGCCTGTTCTTTCTGTTACCTAAAACCTGGGCACACCGAGATCGTTTTGACGACGATGACTACGGTGACGGCGCAAAGGTCTAAAGGTCTAAAACCTGACTACTCCGACAGGCCCGGCTCCATAACTCGTCAATCAAGATACCAGCCGGTAGAATGTGAGTCATATCTCATAACCACTTACGCCATAGAGGAGCCACATGCGAGAGATCACCGTCCCGTTGCTGGTTGAAGCACCCCCGCATTCAAATGCTACTGATCTCATTGAGGACCACTTTGCCGACGACCCGAACCTCCCGCTGTTTGCCCGCCAAACAGCTCCCGGTGAATGGACAGACATTTCAGTCCGCGATTTTCGCGAAGACGTCCAAACACTGGCTCGGGCCCTCGCTGCCATGGGTATCGAGCAAGGTCAATCCGTAGCCATTATGAGTCCAACACGATATGAGTGGACACTCCTTGACCTTGCGATCATGTACACGGGTGCAGTCACCGTTCCCATCTACGAAACGTCTTCCCCGTCACAGATCGCTTGGATTCTAGAAGACTCCAACGTACAGGCAGCCATTGTAGAAACCTCAGAACATCAGCGTGCGGTCCAAACCGCCATCCAGCGTGAAGGCCTCCCCGAACTTCGCGGCATCTGGATCATGGAAAACGGTCTCGACGACCTCCGCGCCCAGGCTGAACTTGGCCCCAATGCCCAAGATATGAACCAACGACGTTCCGCAGCCAATTTGGACGATGTAGCAACGATCGTGTACACCTCAGGAACCACCGGCCGGCCCAAGGGCTGCATGATTACTCACGGCAACCTGGTGAATCTATCGCTCAACGTATTGGCCTCGGAAATGGGTTCCGTGTTGCCACGCGGTAGCAAGACTATTATGTTCATCCCACTGGCACACATCTTCGCGCGATTTATCTCGTTTCAGGCTATAGCAGCCGGCGCCAAAGTGGGCCACACACCCGATGTGAAAGATCTGGTTCCAGATCTGAAATCATATCAACCCGACTTCATCCTGGCCGTCCCCCGGGTCTTTGAGAAAGTCTATAACTCGGCCATGCTCAGTGCTGAACAAGATGGCAAAGGGAAAATCTTCAGCACTGGCGCCGAAATCGCTGTCAAGTACTCCAAAGCCAAAGAAGCCGGTAAGATTCCAGTCGGCCTTCGAGCGAAGCACTGGGTCTTCGATAAGTTGCTCTATACAAAAATTCGGGCAGCTATGGGGGGTAATGTCAAAGACGCGATCTCCGGAGGCGGACCTCTGGGTGCATATCTCAGTCACTTCTTCCGAGGTGTCGGCGTCGACATTAAGGAAGGCTATGGTCTAACAGAAACCACCGCACCGGTGACGGTCAATCGACCTGGTGACCGCACTCGAGTGGGCACCGTTGGGCTACCGGTACCCGGCAACAGTATCCGCATCGCCGATGACGGGGAAATCTTGGCCCAAGGTATCTCTGTGTTCAAGGGCTATCACAACCTGCCGGATAAAACCGCTGAAGAAATGGTCGATGGCTGGTTCTACACCGGTGATGTAGGCCAACTAGACGACGACGGATTCTTATCCATTACCGGTCGGAAAAAGGAAATTCTCGTTACGGCTAGTGGGAAAAACGTTGCACCAGCACAATTGGAAGACCAGATCCGTGCTGATGGATTGGTCTCTCAAGTCATGGTCGTTGGTGACAATCAGAAATTCGTCGCCGCGATCATCACATTAGATGCCGAGACTGCCCCGTCCTGGCTCAAACAACGTCAACTTGATGAGTCCATGACAATGGCCGACATGTCACAACATCCAGCAGTTCGCGATTATGTTCAAAGTCTGATCGATCAAGCCAATGAATCCGTCTCTCGGGCAGAATCAATCCGTGAATTCAGGATCACTGACCAAGACTTCACCATCGAATCCGGCCAGATGACCCCATCGCTAAAGATCCGTCGCGAGACTATTATGCGCGACTATTCTGATCTCATCGACGATATTTACCAGCCAGCTGCATCGTAATACATACACGAAACGTTCCGGACCGTGGCCGAGACCAGTCCGGAACGTTTCGTGCATACCATAGGTATTTTAAAGCTGTCCGGATTCTGGGACGTCGAGTCCCAACAGGGCATTTTCTACAACTTCTGCCATGGCTGGATGGATCCAATACTGTCCCCGAGCCATTTGATGCGCCGTGATGCCGAACGACATGGCCATAATTATCGGCTGGAGCAAGTTCGTCGCTTCCGGTCCCATAATGTGGGCACCAAGCAACAGGCCGGTTGATTTATTGGCAATGAGCTTGACGAACCCATGTGAGTCTTCCATTGCCCAGCCGTATGCGGTGTCACCGTAGGCTTGGATTTTTACGGTAATTGCGTCCTGACCAAACTGAGCACGTGCGTCGTCTTCGGTAAGACCGGTACTGGCGATTTGTGGGCGAGTAAAGACCCCCGCCGGAATTGGGCCCAACGTATCTGGTTTCATGTTGGCAGGGTTTTCTAGGTTATGCGAGACGATGCGCTGTTCATGGTTGGCAACGTGTTTCAGCATCTCAGGATTTGCGATATCTCCGATAGCCCACACGTCTTTGAGCGGGTGGCCGTTTGATAGGACACGAAGATATTCATCCCGGGCGATCACATCACCGACCAAATCGATACCGGTGGCTTCCAGATTCAGTCGGTCTGTATTGGGGAATCGTCCCGTAGCCAGCAAGACGACATCCCCGGTGAAGGACTCCACCACATCGTCGTTATTCTGGCCAGTAGCACTGACATTGACTCGTAGCTGCTCACCTTCGTGTTCGATGGAATGCAGCGTCCGGTTCAGGGCAAGTTGCCACTGTTCCTGCGCGACACGAGTGAAGCGCTCCGAAACGGTCTTGTCATGGCTCGATAGCAATTGTCCGGAACGATTGACTTGGATAACTTCGGATCCTAAGCCTGCAAAAATTGCGGCGAATTCCGAGCCAATATATTTTCCGCCGACAATAATGATGCGCTTGGGCAGTTCTTCCAAGCGCATCACTGTGTCCGATGTGTGCACTCCAGAGAGATTTGTTCCAGGTACATCGGGCAGGCTCGGTCGAGAACCCGCAGCGATCACGATCTGGTCTGCTTCAAGAACTCGACCAGACGCGGTCGTCAATTGTTTCGGACCTGAGAAATGGACTTCTTCCGCAATCAGTGTTGTGTGGTCCAGTTCCACATCCCGGTAATGTTTTCCACCGTCGGAAATGGCATCGATTCGAGAGAAAATACGATCACGGATCGCTGGCCAGTCCGCAGATTGGAAGGCCATGTCCACGCCTAGTCGGGCACCTTCAGAAGGATAAGAAGCTAACTGCGACGGGTATGCGAACATTTTGGTTGGGATGCATCCAACGTTCAAACATGTTCCACCAAAGACTCCAGAGTCGATGATGGCAACTTTTTTGTCATCCCAATAGGGCGTAATAAGAGAATTACCGGACCCGGAACCAATGATGGCCAGATCGTATTTTTCGATGCTCATGCCAACAGTGTAATGGTTCCGAATCCGGTAATGAGATACAGGTTCACATCCAGCGTTATGCGGGGTCAAGCACCACTATCAGGTCGTTTCCTGCTACGGGGGTCGGCGTAGGCAGTACCACCCGTGAGACAGTACCGGCCACCGGAGCGGTGATGCCTGCTTCCATCTTCATGGCTTCGATAGTAGCCACAGTGTCCCCCACCGCTACGGTCTCGCCTTCTTCGACCGTGACGGTCACAGTGCCCGAAAACGGTGCCGGGACGTGACCCTGGTGCGAAGCATCTGCCTTTTCAGCTTCATGAACGCTGGACTCTACGGAACGGTCACGAACATCTACCTGGCGCTGTTGTCCATTTAATGTCACCATGACGGTTCGCATGCCCTTCTCATCGGCTTCTGACACCGCTTGGAGGGTGGTCAGCAACCGCACGCCCTTGCCTAGCGAGATCACGTGCTCGTGGCCTTCGACCATCCCATAGAGGAAGTCTCGGGTATGAAGCACCGAGGTGTCGCCATACTGCCGAACATGTTCCTCATACTCGGCTGTCGGTCCAGGGAAGAGCAAGTGGTTCAAGGTTCTGCGCCGTGTCTCACCAGCATCAGCGAGTTTGGCAGCGTCTTCTTCAGAGACATCTTCAATCTCGATTCCGGTGGCATTCCGGCCTTCTAGGGCCTTGGTTCGGAACGGTTCCGGCCAGCCACCTGGAGGGTCCCCGAGTTGTCCGGAGAGAAACGCAATCACCGAATCCGGAATGTCGTAGTTCCCTGGATTTTCTTCGAAATCTGCTGGATCTGCATCAGCGGAAACCAGCGCTAGTGCCAGATCTCCCACAACTTTCGACGACGGGGTGACCTTGACGATGTCGCCCAGAATGTCGTTGGCAGCCTCGTACATGTTTTCGATATCTTCGAATCGTTCCCCCACGCCCAGTGCAATCGCCTGCTGGCGAAGGTTGGAGAGTTGTCCGCCTGGAATCTCATGGGCATAGATGCGCCCCGTTGGTGCTGGAAGACCTGATTCGAAGGGTGAGTAAATCTCACGCACCGATTCCCAGTAGGGCTCCATTTCAGCAACATGGGCGAGGTCCAAGCCTGTCTCACGTTCGGTATTGTCCGTGGCTGCGACCAACGCAGACATCGATACCTGCGAAGTGGTGCCCGCCAAAGCAGCACTAGCTGTATCAACGGCGTCAACGCCTGCAGCGGAGGCGGCTATCAACGTTGCTAGCTGGCCACCGGAGGTATCGTGCGTGTGCAGATGGACCGGCAGATCAAAGTTTTCGCGCAGTGCGCTGACGAGCTTCGTCGCCGCAGCGGGACGAAGAAGTCCTGCCATATCCTTGATCGCAAGAACGTGTGCACCAGCCTTGACCATTTCATCGGCCAGGCCAAGGTAATAGTCAAGGGTGTATAGCTGCTCCTGGGGATCCAGCAAATTGCCGGTGTAGCACAGCGCTGCTTCAGCAACTGATGCGGTGTTCTCACGCACGGCTGTGATAGCCGGGATGATCTGATTGACATCGTTCAACGCATCAAAAATACGGAAGATGTCGACCCCGGTTTGCGCTGCTTCCTCGACGAATGCCTCAGTTACGCGTTGTGGATACGGTGTGTAACCAACGGTGTTGCGCCCCCGCAACAACATCTGTAGCGGGATGTTTGGCATCTCTTCGCGGAAACGCGCGAGACGATCCCACGGGTCTTCAGAAAGGAATCGCAGGGCGACGTCATAGGTAGCTCCGCCCCAGACCTCTGCGGATACCAAATTCGGCAATAAGTGCGAGACTGCCGGAGCCGCGGCAAGCATGTCCCTGGTACGAATCCGGGTAGCCAGCAGTGACTGGTGTGCATCGCGGAACGTGGTGTCGGTAACCCCGAGTCCCTCATGGTCCCGTAGTGCTTGGGCAAAGCCTTCGGGCCCCTTTTCAAGGAGAAGGTCACGCCATCCGGTAGGTGGGGCAACCTTCGAGGGGCCATCAAACGGGCTCCGATCAGGTTCATCAGACTTATCGCCAGGAAAATCTGGCAATTTTTTACGCGGATCCATACCTTCGATCCGTGGACCGTATGGAGGGTTGACCGTGACATCTGCCAGGTACGATAACGCTCGTGAGCCTCGGTCCTGTGAACGGTTAATTTGCGTCAGGTACGGATTCTTATCAATAAAGTCTGTGGCAACGTCGCCATCGATGAATTGCTGGTTGTCAAAGACATTGAGCAGGAATGGAATGTTTGTAGCCACGCCGCGGACTCTGAATTCAGCAAGGGCTCTCCGAGCTCGACGCTGAGCTGTTAAGAAATCGCGACCACGTGCTGACATTTTGACCAGCATGGAGTCAAAGTGCGGGGAAATTTCGGCGCCCGTGTAGATCGTCCCGCCATCTAGTCGAATGCCCGAACCACCTGCAGAACGGTACGCCGTGATTTTTCCAGTATCCGGACGGAAATCGTTGGCTGGGTCTTCTGTGGTGATGCGACACTGAATAGCTGAACCGCGTACGAAGAGCTCTTCTTGACGAATATCGAGATCCGCGAAGGTTGCCCCTGCCGCAATACGAAGCTGTGCGCCCACCAAGTCAACGTCTGTAATCTCTTCGGTAATGGTGTGCTCAACCTGGATGCGAGGGTTCATCTCAATGAACACGTGCTCTCCTGCACGCTCCCCTTCGGTATCAACCAAGAATTCGACAGTACCGGCGTTGCGATAGTTCATTGCCTTGGCAAATTTCACAGCATCATCATAGAGTCGCTGACGCAGTTCATCATCAATGTTTGGTGCCGGGGCAATCTCAATGACTTTTTGGTGCCGACGTTGCATCGAGCAATCGCGCTCGAACAGGTGCACGACATCGCCGTTACTGTCAGCTAAGACCTGGACCTCTATGTGTCGAGGGCGCAATACTGCTTGCTCAAGAAAAGCCGTTGGGTCACCGAAAGCTGTATCTGCTTCGTGCATCGCTGCTTTCAAAGCTTCAGGCAGATCTTGTGCTTTCTCGACGCGTCGCATACCGCGGCCACCGCCACCGGCAACGGCCTTAACAAATAATGGGAACCCAATGTCATCCCCTTGCGCAATGAGCTCGTCTTCATTGTCCGACGGTTCCGTAGACTTCAGCACCGGTACACCAGCGGCTTCAGCGGCACGTAGCGAGGCAACCTTATTGCCTGTTTGCTCCAGAACATCCGCAGGCGGCCCCACAAACGTCAGTCCGTTAGCTTCAGCCTTCCTGGCTAACTCTGAATTCTCAGAAAGAAACCCATAGCCTGGATAGATGGCGTCAACGCCTGCTTCCAAAGCAACATTGATGATGCTATCCACATCGAGGTAGGCCCGCACAGGGTGGCCTTCTTCACCAATCCGGTATGCTTCGTCAGCTTTTTGTCGGTGAATGGAATTACGGTCCTCATAAGGAAAGACCGCTACGGTCTTTGCACCGAGTTCGTGACACGCGCGGAATGCACGGACAGCGATCTCGCCTCGGTTAGCAACCAGGACTTTATTAAACATTCGTTCCCCACCGTTGCTTGCGGCCGAGTTAGCTTGAGTATCAGCCAAGGTACCTCCATGATGTTGGTGCTGCTGTCACGATTGGCAACAGACGCTCAGGTATGTTCCACGATATCGTTCGTGTATACATTGAACACATGTGATACTACCCACGTCGGGGGCCTTTGCAAAAATTGTGTACGGGAAGGGGACGCACACCGACGCAACCTATTCACTTGTTAGAATGTGTTATCGACCAAATCTTCTATTTCATAACTAAGGTGCAATCGTAGTGCAGGTTATTTCTATTTCGAGCCTTAAGGGCGGCGTTGGTAAGACTTCTATAACGCTAGGTTTGGCATCTGCTGCCTGGGCAGCCGGCATTTCTACACTGGTCATTGATCTTGACCCGCACGCTGATACAACAACTGGTCTAGGCATCAAACATGACCAGCCCGGAAGCGACATTGGAACAATGTTGCGGAAGCCAAAACACCACAATATTGCAGAGCACGCCGTGCCCTCTGGATGGGTCCCAGCTGCCCATCAAGACGGCACCCGGCCGGGTACGCTACACGTCGCTCGCGGTTCCGCGAAGACATCCATGTTTGAGAAAGTATCTACACGACGCCGAGAATTAAACCGCCTTTCGACGTTGTTAGACACCGCAGACGAGTACGATCTCGTACTCGTTGACTGCCCTCCGGCGCTAAATGGCATCACACGGATGGCTTGGGCCGCTTCAACCGCAGTACTACTAGTGGCTGAACCGAGTTTATTCTCGGTTGCTGGAACCGAACGCACGTTCCGTGCTCTGGACTTATTCCAACGGGAGTACGCTCCCAAACTTAAGACCTCCGCCGTTGTAGTGAATAGGGTTCGTGCAGCATCGACCGAGCATAAATATCGCCTGTCTGAAATGCGCCGAATGTTCGGCAATCGGCTGCTGGACACGCAAGTGCCTGAAACCTCTAATTGGCAACAAATGCAGGGCGCAGCCTGGCCAGTACATGCTTGGCCAGGCGATACCGCCCACACTGCGGCGCGCACTTTCGACCACCTGCTCGAGAGCCTGTACGATGCCAAACAACCCCCTCGAAGGGCCCGACGAAGTTAATATTCTCAAGCAATACATTATATGTGGCGCAAATAACAAAAACCCGGTTATGTATACATAACCGGGTTTTTCATGGTTTATTGACTATTTGTGCACAGCCGCCGTTAGGAAGCTGTCTTGCGGCGAGCATCACGGCGAAGCGCGAGTTCATCGCCAGGAAAGTCCTCTTCCGTTGTCTGGCCATCGGCGAGACGCTCCGCTGGAAGTTCAGACAAGGTACCTTCGACTTCACGCCATACACGACCCACGGCGATACCGTACACACCCTGGCCGCCCTGGACAAGATCAATGACCTCATCAGCTGAGGTACATTCATAAACTGATGCGCCATCAGACATTAACGTGATTTGTGCCAGGTCCTCCACACCGCGCTCACGGAGGTGTTCAACTGCGGTGCGAATCTGTTGCAGCGACACTCCAGTGTCGAGCAGACGTTTTACAACCTTCAGCACGAGAACATCGCGGAATGAATAGAGCCGGTGCGTACCCGAGCCCTCAGCGCCACGTAGTGACGGCACAACCAGACCGGTACGCGCCCAGTAGTCAAGCTGACGGTAGGTGATTCCTGCTGCCTTCGAGGCGGTAGGACCGCGGTAACCGTGGTCGTTATTTAGCCAGGGTGCGTCGTCGCTAAACAGTACGCCCTGGTTGCCAGAGTCCAAATTCTGGCTCTGCCCTGAATCACTGGTGTGAGACACTAGGGGTTCCTCCTGCTGATCTGTTCCACCCGGGGAAGTTTTGTAAGCACATCACCCTTCACCGAATCACTTCCGGCTACTAAATAATGGTCTCACATATACTGTGGAACTTATAGTGCTCCACGCTATTCTGCGAATTGACCCGGGTCAAAGACCACGGTGGAATATTCAGTTCGTGTCGGAACTATTTTTCCGATGATCCGGGGTCGTCGTTGTCTTCGGTCCCATTATCAGGGTCGTCATCTTCAAACGGTGGCGGTGTTTGCTGCTGTTCTCCCGACTTCAAGAAATCTTCTGGACTAAGATCCTTCAGGAATTCCCGAAAATCGTCGAGACTTTCTTCGGTAACCTCAGGCTGTGTCTCTGGGGTTTCGATATTCAGCTCTGCTGCAATATCGCCTTCGGTCAGGTCTATACCAGCGGAATCAAGAACATCTTCACTGGCATACACAGAGACTCCGGCAAATAGCGCAGCAGCTACAGCATCTGATGCCCGAGCGTCCACAGCCTTGCCGGATGCCAACATAAGCTCGGCATAGAACACCTCATCATCAACTTTAGCGATTCGCACTGCCTCAATTGGGTCTCCGGCCGTCTCAAG
Organism: Yaniella sp.; assembly: GCF_030453185.1. Classification (GTDB taxonomy): domain Bacteria; phylum Actinomycetota; class Actinomycetes; order Actinomycetales; family Micrococcaceae; genus Yaniella. The sequence continues at coordinate 21,705 of NZ_JAKDKW010000013.1, forward strand.
AGCCTCCACAAGGAGTTGGTGTGTCGTTGGACGAGGAGTATCGACACCTTGTTGCGCCAGGCCTATAGCGGTGCCCTCTGACGGTCCTATCCACAGTCTCAATAAACGCTGGGAATCTTGATGCAACAGCAACAGGATGGGTTGATTGCCGGGGAGGACGATCCGAATTTCAAGGACCTTCATTACTATGTCGGCCATGGCGAAGCTCCTTATCTTAGTGTTGCCTAAAGCGAGACGAGGCTAATCGTCCATATCTGCAATTTCAGCACTCACTACCCCAGCATGCAAGCTCAAACAGGCCTGAGTGATTTCTCGTGCCGCTTCTGTAACGCGCTCTTTGGAGACGCCACCATTGTTTTGGGCAATCCCTGAGGTAGCTTGTTCAACCATCCCCAGTTCACGGTCTGCCGCGATACGGAATGGTCGAAGGTGCCGTGCCTCGAATCCGAATCCAGTGAGCGTGACGGCCGCCCTGGCGACCTTGAGGCTGTGGTCGTCGTATCGGCCCGTCTCATCGGCCCAGACGAGACGGTAGGCTTCCAGCGTCTTCATCAAGTCGTCTGACGCCCCTGACATTCCCTGCAGTTCAGCGCGAGACATCGGCCGAATGTGTCCAGTCAATTCTTGCGCCAGCTGTTGCGATACTGAACGGGGCTCGAGCCTCAATCCACCAGGCAGTGATTCCGGGCGCTTTCCAGCATCTATGGCATCAAGATAATCCTTAATGACTTTTAACGGCAAAAACTGATCTCGCTGGAGTGCCAAGATAAAACGCAGTCGATCAACGTCTACCTGTGTGTATTTGCGGTAGCCCGCCGCTGTTCGCGCAGGTGTCAACAGTCCGCGCTCTTCGAGAAAACGCACCTTCGAAGCTCTCACCTCAGGGAATTCTGAGTTGATATGTTCTAACACTTCGCCGATCGTTAGAAGCGTTTGCGAACGTTTAGCTATAGCAGAGGCGACCGGGCGTGGTTTTGGGGAAGCGGACAATTGGTTCAGACCTTTTCAACAAGTAGGACCAGGTACAGCACGTCACCGGTCACCGAACCGACGACGAATGACCGAGATTTTAAGCGTGTGTTTGCTGCGTTCCTGCATAATACGACAGACGGAATTTCCCAATCTGAAGTTCCATACCTGTACGCAACTCAAGTGAGTCCACCCGATCGTTATTAATATAAGTACCGTTTAGTGATCCTGTATCGACGACCTTGAACCCGCCTGAGTGACGCTCAAATGTTGCGTGTTGACGAGAAACGGTCACGTCGTCCAAGAAAATGTCAGCATCCGGATGACGACCAACGGAGACTTTGTCTTGGTCGAGCAAGAAACGAGCTCCGCGGTTAGGACCTTCATGTGCCACAAGCAGCGCGGAACCTACCGGCAATGCTTCCACGGTCGCGCGCTCTTCTGGCTGCAGGTGAAGGTCTTTAAGGGGTTCAAGCTTCGGCAACCCTACGGTTGTTGGCTCAATATCAGAATGATCTTCTGAGTTACCAGGAACGGGGTTATCTGTTGTCATGCTTGAGCGCTCCTTGTAGTGCATAATTTAGCTGGCGACCCGGGTCCATGAGTCGCCCTGACTCACATAGTTTAGCTGATCGGTGCTTTGAATTCACTGCCTGGGGAAAACTAAATCGCGGCGAATGAGCTTGTCACCTTGAATTTTCAACTTCAGTATGCTTGCAGGAAAATCTTCTTTCGGATTATGTTGTTTTACCTGGCACATATTATCGATGTAGTACGCAAGAAGATGTGCATGATGTTGAAAAAGAAAACATCCTTGGCTCTATAAGAATCCAAGGATGTGCTGGTCGGGCTGACAGGATTTGAACCTGCGACCCCATCTCCCCCAGAGATGTGCGCTACCAAGCTGCGCCACAGCCCGTTCCAGTGCTCAAATTCAAGCGCTGGGATACTCGGGTTACTATACACGATGCCAAGTGAAAGTCCGAATTTCACCATTTCGTTGAATGCCTTCATGTCACAGTGAACGTTTTAGACTACAACCCATGACTACTCTTCCTTCCAACACTGAGCACATTGCGTATGCTCGATCCTTGATCCGGACCATCGAAAACTATCCTCAACAGGGCGTCTCTTTTCGTGACATCACTCCCCTGTTGGCTGATGGCCAAGCGATGCGCACAGTAGCCGAGGCGCTCGTCTCGCAAGCTGGCACCTCATTCGATGTCGTAGCCGGCGTCGAAGCCCGAGGTTTTATTTTTGCTGGGGCAGCTGCCACGGTCGCCGGAACAGGAATGATCCCCCTCCGTAAACAAGGAAAATTGCCAAAACCCGCCCATCAGGTGTCGTTTGAGAAGGAATACGGCCACGATGTACTGGAAGTGTCCCCGGAACTCGAAGCGGGTATGCGTGTGCTTTTACTCGACGATATTTTGGCGACGGGCGGTACTCTGAAGGCAGGCGCAGAATTGGTGAAGCGGGCTGGCGCCGACGTCGTAAGCGTCGGAGTCGTCATGGAACTTCAAGGGCTTGAAGGTAGAGCAATGATGCCGCAGACCAAAGCGCTGTTTAGCTTATAGTCCACGGCATCGCGCGGTGAGAGGTATTTAACGACCGCGGCGTTCTCGAACTCGCATCGCAATCTCTATAGGGCTACCTTCGAATCCAAAGAACTGTCGCAACCGGTTGATAATAAACCGGCGGTACCCCGGATCCAGGAAACCAGTGGTAAACAGGATGAATTTGGGTGGCCGTGTAGACGATTGTGTTGCAAACAATATACGCGGCTGCTTTCCGCCACGTACGGGGTGCGGGTGTGCTGCCACAAGCTCACCAATAAACGAGTTCAATTTCCCAGTTGGAACACGACTTTCCCACGACTCCAAGGCAGTCTCCAATGCGGGGACTAGCCGGTTTTTATGCCAGCCGGTCTTGGCTGATACGTTGATCCGTGGTGCCCATGTGACGTGTTGCAGATCCAAGTCAATCTCACGTTCCAGGTCGACTCGACGGTCCTCGTTCATAAGGTCCCACTTATTGAATGCCAATATCATCGCACGTCCAGAGTCCAACACCATTTGAATGATACGGACGTCTTGCTCGCTAAGCGGTTGAGATGATTCCAGCAGGACAACCGCAACTTCAGAGCGGTCCAATGCGGCGCGAGTACGCAGCGAAGCATAATAGTCCGACCCCGACGCCATGTGTTGGCGTCGACGAATACCCGCCGTATCGATGAGCTCCCAAACGTCGCCGTCCAGCTCGACTAATTCATCAACGGGATCGCGAGTTGTTCCAGCGACATCATCCACAACGGCTCGTGACTCATTGGCGAGTGTATTGAGCAGTGAAGATTTGCCAACATTCGGGCGCCCGACGATGGCAACGCGACGTGGGCCGTGTGCGGTCAGAACGTCCTTATAGGCTGATTCGTCAGGTAATTCCTCGACCAACACATCAAGTAGATCCGCGGTGCCACGACCGTGTAAGCCGGAGACAGGGTACGGGTGCCCAAAACCGAGGCCCCAAAGCATCGAGGCGTCAGCTTCTTGTGACAAGCCATCGACCTTATTCGCTGCCAACAGGATGGGCTTGCCGGCCTTGCGCAACATCGTGACAATGGCCTCGTCCGTCGCGGTGATGCCCACTGTTGCATCGACAACAAAAATCACATGATCGGCTAGCTCAACTGCTCGTTCTGCTTGATCGGCTACTTTCGCGTCCAACCCCTTGACACCGTATTCCCAGCCACCGGTGTCAGCAATTGTAAAAACTTTGCCGTTCCATTCAGCTTCGTAGAAGACGCGGTCACGAGTGACTCCTGGAACGTCTTCAACTACCGCTTGACGACGACCAATAATGCGGTTCACCAGTGTGGACTTGCCTACATTGGGGCGACCCACTATTGCTACTACGGGTGGGATGAAGGAGCGTTCTTCATATTCTTCAGCAGCCTCGAAGCCGGATAGAACCTGGTGGTCGTCTTCTTCTAAATCATATTGTTGCAGGCCTGCTAGATAAGCTTCAGTGCGGGCCTGATGGTCTTGATCAGTCATCCGAGCCAGATCTTCATCGATCGTGTCGGCACTTGTTGGAATGTATTCTTCTTCAGTCATGATGCTTTCTTAGGATCCGTTCGTGTTAACTTGGCGTTGAATTTCTGCCAAGACGACGGTCACGGTGTCTTCGAGGGAAAGAATGGATGAGTCAATTTCAACGACACCTTCGGCAGGTGTCATGAAATCAACGAGCGCAGAGTCTTTTTCATCGCGGCCGATGACGTCTGATTCCACGTTGCCAGGATCCTGGTTAGTTTCACGTAATTGTTGGCCACGCCGTGCCATACGAACTTCCGGAGAGGCAGTCAGTAAGATGCGGGCTTCCGCATCGGGCGCAACAACTGTTGTGATGTCTCGACCTTCAACCACAATGCGCGGCCGAGACTGAATCGCTTGGCGTTGCAGCTCCACGAGGTGTTCACGAACTTCAGTTCGTGTTGAAAGTACTGACACATTTGAGGTCACTTCATCTGAACGTATTGCATCAGTGATGTCTTGCCCGTCTAATGCCAAAGTAAAATTGTGCGGATTCAAGTCTTGGGCTAACGGCATGGTGGTAATGAGCTCGGTGATCTGTTGAGTATCCACCGAGTCCGGCTGCGAAAGGTCCAAACCGTTTTTCATGCACCAAAGCGTGGCGGCACGGTAATTCGCTCCAGTATCGAGGTAACTAAGGTTTAATTCTTGGGCTATCCAGCGAGCGATCGTAGACTTCCCGGTGCCTGAGGGGCCATCGATAGCGATAACAAGTCGAGGTTGTGCTGACATTAGAGTACCTTCCATCCAAGATCGGTCAACGAATCGACCAAGTGCTGTTTCTGGCCCGGAACCACGGCGATCTCCAGCATACCGACTTGGTAGCCGGAGGAGTGCTCCATTCGTAAGTCTTCCACGTTCACCCCGACATCGGCTACCGCTTGGAGAGCCGACACGATCGAACCAGGAGCATCATCGACCAGGACTGTCACCAGGGCAAAGGACTCAGCTGGGCCACCGTGTTTACCGGGGATTCGTGCTTGTCCCCGGTTGCCCTCGTGCATCAGTTGAGCAACATCAAGACGTGAACCAGCGTCGAAAGGTTGGGATAAGGTGTGGATCAAACGGTCCAGGTCTTCTTTCATACCGTGAAGCTGTGGAAGAATTTGACTAGCATTCGCCGTCAGGATCTGTACCCACAAGCTCCCGTCTGAGGCGGCAATGCGCGTGGTGTCGCGTAGACCGTTACCTGCCAGCTGGAGCGCCTGGGCAGAAGTGTCCTGCAGCCGGGAAGCCAAGAGTGACGCTGCGATTTGTGGGAGGTGACTAATTTGTGCCACCGCACCATCATGTTCCTCTGCGGTCATGTGATAAATCGTAGCGCCTAGTAATCGCGCGACGTCAGAGGCTGTGTCGATGACGAACTGCGGTGTTTCGTCTCTCGGACACAGCACCCAGGGCGCAGCTGTAAACAGTTCTCCACGCGCTGCAACCGGGCCGGATCGTTCCCGGCCTGCCATGGGGTGAGTTCCGATATACCGCTTGGTATCATCCCCGTTGATGCGGCCTGCGTCAAAAGCTGCAGATAGCTCTTCTGCAATGGCGCCTTTCACCGAAGCGATATCCAACACCACGGCCTCCGGCCAACGTTGCAAGGCTTTGATAACTTCTTCGCCAGTAACGTCCGGGGGTGCCGCTACCACGACGGTTCCCGGTTGGTCCTGGTCGGTAAGCCCTCGCCCAGCACCAATGTCTTCGGCAACCGCTTGGGCCGAGGGCGACGGATCGCTGAGCAACACCTCGATCCCGGCGCTCCGCAGTCCCAATCCAATCGAAGCCCCCAGGAGGCCACTTCCAATGATCAACGTCGGCTGGTGAATCGAGTGCTGTTTTGAGATCGTTTCAGTGGCCGCCGCCAACGAGGCAGTATCGACAATTTCGGTGCGTGAGAACCGAGGTGTGGTCATAGTCCCACCGTTGCCATGAGGTGTCCAACTTCTTGAGAGTTCAATTGCCGGATAGAGCCTTGACGCTGGTCCCCCAAGGTAATTGGTCCATGTGCGATTCTTACGAGTCGCTGAACTGGATAGCCAACGGCTTTCATCAGGCGCCGGACCACGCGGTTTTGGCCACTATGAATGACAACTTCACACAAAATGTGTCCCGGTGTTGAGTCCACGAGGCGGAAGGAGTCAACCGATACGAGACCGTCTTCTTCCAGCTCGATTCCCGCACGAAGTTCTTCCCCCACTCCCCGACGCATTGGGCCTTTGACCTGTACTAAGTAAGTTTTGGGCACTTCATAACTGGGATGCGACAAACGGTTTGCAAGGTCTCCGTCATTGGTCAGCAAAAGCAGACCTTCGGTTTCATTATCCAAACGCCCGACGTGAAATAAGCGTGTGTCGGTGGTATCAACAAAGTCTGCAATAGAGGGTCTGCCCTTGGGATCCGACATAGTCGAAATCACACCGCGTGGCTTGTTGAAAGCGTAGTAAACAGCTTCTGGTTGCGTATTCACACGGATGCCGTCAACAAAAATGACGTCGTTATCCGGGTCTACTCGAGTGCCTAAGGCGGTAACAATGTCGTGATTGACTTCGACGCGACCTTCGCTGATGAGGTCTTCTGCGACGCGACGCGACGCGATGCCCGCAGCGGAGATGACTTTCTGAAGTCGTTCCCCTTGTGGCACATGGTGGCGGGACTTTTTGCCTTGGCCTTGCCCCTTTTTACGGTATTGGCTGCGATCAACCGGACCCAGATTGCGGTCGTAATCAGCACCGGAAAATGGGCCACCGCGACGACCAGACTTTGGTGTGCGACTGCGGTTTCCGGAGCCTCTCGGCTTGCGGGATGTCATAGTTATTCCTGACTTTCTGCCATTTTAGTGGCTTCGTCTACCCCCGGAAGTAACGGGGAAATCTTTGGTAGTTCCTCGATAGAGTTTAGTCCAAGGAGCTCGAGAAAATAATCCGTTGTACTATAGCGTACGGCACCGGTGAGCTCTTCTGTTCCGTCTTCAGCAATAAGCCCCCTGGTTAACAGCGTTTTAACGACAGAGTCTGAGTTTACGCCACGGATCTGTGCGACGCGTGACCGTGTGGTGGGTTGCAGATACGCGATAACCGCTAGTGCTTCCAATCCTGCTTGGCTCAGTTTCTGCGTTGCCCCCTGAATCATGAAGGCTGTAATCGCTTCCGCATGTTCAGATCGAGTATACAGCCGCCAGCCCCCAGCCACATGACGAAGTTGAAATCCACGCTGGACTCCGGATCCGTCGCCATCATAATCACGCTGAATCGCCTTGAGCGTTGCCTCGAGTATTTCGGGAGTTTGGCCTGTGGCCTTGGTCAACTGACCCAATGTGAGGGGCTCATCAGTCACCATGAGCAACGCTTCCAGTTGACTAAATAATTCTGTTTGATATCGTTCTTGATTCACGAGGCCTCTTGCCAGTACACGGTAATTTCTCCCAGTGCTACCGCTTGATGCCATTCAATCAGTTTGTCGCGGTACATCGTTAGCAGTCCTAAGAGCCGGACAACCACAACCATCGTGGTGGAGGCGTCCTCTACCAGTTCAGTAAATGTCAGGATGCCCGCTTCTTGGATCCTCCTGGTCATTATCGTGACTTGTTCTGTAATCGATACCACCGGAGCATGAAGGTGTTGAGTCCCTACTTGTTCTGGCTCTTCAACGAATTTCTCAAACAGATCATGTGCCAGGTCGGCAAAATCTTTCGAGCTGAGATCAAACACGAGCGTCGGCAGCAGATTTGCGTATTGAGGTTCCGGACCGGCCTGCCGAGCCACCATGGATCCTTGAGTCTCAATGCGTTCCCGAATCATGTCGGCCGCTTGCTTGAAGGCGCGATATTGCAACAAACGTGCGAATAGTAAATCCCGTTCCTCGAGCAGTGCCATCTCTTCTTGAGCATCACTGACCCCGGATGGCAGCAGGCGAGCAGTCTTAAGCTCGAGCAACGTTGCCGCTACCACCATAAATGCCGTTGAGTTTTCTAAAACTTCCTCTGTGGTGTCCAGCGTCGCGATATACGCCAAAAACTCATCAGTTACTTCGGCTAGGGCAATCTCGGTGACATCCATGCGACGTCGGGCAATCAGCGATAATAACAGGTCGAAGGGACCAGAAAAGTTAGTGAGCGCTAGTTCAAAGCCGACATGTTCGTCTGAGTAGTCCTCATCGAATGTTGGCGTTGAGGGTTGGCTCACGGCGCTCCGCCGCGACTCACAAGCTCACGGGCCAGTTGCCGATAATTCTTAGCACCAGCATGCCGGGGGGCAAACGCGGTAATGGGTTCAGCCGCCACGGTGGCGTCTGCAAACTTGATTGAACGGTTAATAACCGTTTCAAAGACTTTGTCACCAAAGGCTTCTACAAGACGTCCGATGACCTCTTTGGAATGTAATGTTCTTGCATCAACCATGGTGGCAAGCACACCATCAATGACGAGATCAGGGTTAATTCGGTCCTGAACTTTCTCAATGGTTTCCACTAGTAATGCGACAGCACGTAGCGCGAAGAACTCGGCGGTCAGCGGGATAATCACACCGTGTGCTGCGGCGAGCGCATTGACGGTGAGCAAGCCAAGAGACGGCTGACAATCGATGATGATGACATCGTAGTCATTCATGACTGGGCGCAGCGCACGTGCGAGAACCTGTTCACGGGCAACTTCATTCACCAGTTGAACTTCTGCAGCAGACAAATCGATATTTGCTGGCAGAAGATCAATGTTGGCGTCTTCTGTTTTGAGAATGGCTTCGGAGACATGAACGTCCCGTTCCATCAGCACGTTGTAAATGGTCAGATCCATTTCATGTGGGTTCGTCCCGAAACCTGCAGACAAAGCGCCCTGCGGGTCAAAATCGACCATGAGTACTTTTCGGCCGTAGTCAGCCAGTGCCGCTCCAATGTTAACGGAAGAGGTGGTTTTACCGACGCCACCTTTTTGATTAACCAGGGCAATAATGCGGGCGGGCCCGTGAGAATCCAAAGCCTGAGGTACGGGGAATTCGTGTTTTGGCCGTCCTGTTGGACCGATCACGGGTTCTCCGTTGATCATCATCACAGGGCGTGGTTGTTGGCTGGCGTCATTCACGATGCTTGAAACTCCTGACCGCTACGTAAATTGGGGGCGCATTCCTCTTAGTGTGATAGAAAATAGACTTTTTTCAATTCACTTCCAGTCTATGACGCAATTCCTATATGCCCGGACAAATGGCGTATTTTCTCGGCGAGCCTTAAAGCTTAAAGTCAAACCTGAAGGTCTCATGCACTGTTCGCACGCGGGTGTGCGGATGCAAATACTTCTCGAAGTGTATCAGCGGTAACCTGCGTATAGATCTGTGTTGTGGTCACCGAGGCATGGCCCAAGAGCTCTTGGACAACTCTGACATCCGCACCGCCTTGAAGTAAATGGGTAGCAAATGAGTGGCGAAGCGTATGAGGAGAAATTTCAGCGGTAATCTCAGCGGTCTCAGCCGCATGCTTAATTACATTCCAACCTGTCTGCCGTGAGATGCGACTTCCGAAACGGTTCAAGAACAAACCCGGTGACCCTTTGCCTCCGGATGCCAGCTGTGGTCTCCCCCGTATCAGATAAGCATGGACGGCATCGACGGCGTATGAGCCCAACGGAACGACGCGTTCTTTCGAACCTTTGCCGAACAGTCTCACCACGGTTGCCTTATCTTGTTCGAGACTGACGACGTCGTCTACATCGAGTCCAATAGCTTCGGTGATGCGAGCGCCCGTGGCGTACAGCAGTTCCATGAGAGCTCGGTCCCGCAATCCTTGCGCGGTCTCCGGAGAGGGGGTAGTAAGCAGTCGCGTAACGTCTTCGATCGACAACCCTTCCGGGAGGTATAGCCCGGTTTTAGGTGGTTTTATGTCGGCTGCTGGGTTTACCTCGGTAGTGTTTTCTAGGAACATGAATCGGTGCCATCCACGAGCTGCAATCAGAGTTCGATTGATAGAGCTATCAGCAAGCTGCCCCATATGATGGCTACCTGAGCTGAGTGCTTGGAGAAATCCTGTGACGTGGTGCGCGCTGATATTGTTGACGTCGGAGACACGCTCTTGCGCCAGGTAAGTCAGATAACGTTTAAGGTCGCGTCTATACGCTGCCATGGTGTTGTCCGAAAGGCCTCGCTCGATCGTCAGGTGATTGAGATAGACGTTGACCTGATCTTGCAACTGCACTGGAATGTCGATGTCTATTGGGGACATGAGTTATCTAAAGGGCGCATCGACTGGGCGCGCAGGCTGACCGCGTTGCGCCACTAGGTGGGCTGCCATGATTCCCGCGACAGCATTGGCATTTCGTATATCGCCGGCCAAGACAGCATCGAGAAGTTCTTCGAGAGGAACCCATCTCATGATCAGATGATGTTCTTCGGCTTCTCGGGTATGACGCTCACCCGTCGGGACTTGCCGGAGGTCTTGGGCCAGAAAAATTCTGATGGCTTCCGAAGACGAACCGCCGGACGGGTAGTGGTCTACCAGGACCGACCAATTATCAGCGATCAAATCGGCTTCTTCAGCTAGCTCACGGTGCGCGGCAGCGACGAGACTCTCTCCAGGGACATCGAGCAAACCAGCAGGTATTTCCCAGCAGTCTTGGCGTACTGGATGCCGATACTGGTTGACCATAGCGACTTGTCGCTGTTCATCAAGCGCGACTATGGCCACTGCGCCCGGGTGCCGTATGTATTCCCGAGTCATAGGCGTATCCGTTGGCTCAATGGTGAAAGTGTCACGCTGGATATCCCAGATTGCACCGCGATACACGGTTTGATGCTCATGGATGTCAACCGAGCGGTCATTATCTTGTATATGCAGTCCCCTCACCCGTGCGATGCCTCCAAAAGTTCACGAGCATGCTCACGAGCTGAACTTGAGTTAGCGTGGCCTGCCAACATCCGCGCTAATTCTGAAATTCGTTCTTCCCCTACGAGCTCACTCACATCCGAAGTGGTGAAGCCTGCTTCCACATCAGGGTCTTTATTGACTCGCAAGTGCTTGTTGGCATAGGCGGCCACTTGAGGCAAGTGTGTGACCACAATTACCTGCACCCGGGTAGCCAATCTCGCCAGCCGCCTGCCAATCTGTACAGCGGCTTCACCGCCGACCCCAGCATCGATTTCATCGAAAATAAACGTTGGCACGGGATCAGTATCGGCAAGGACAACTTCAAGAGCAAGCATGATGCGTGAGAGTTCACCACCAGACGCTCCTTTGCCCAGCGGACGAGGATCCGAACCCGGGTGGGGTTGCAAGAGCAGTGCGATGGAATCGAAGCCGTGGGGCCCTGGCGCAGCTGAGGGCTCTACAGCCACTGAAAATTGTGCCGTCGGCATGAGTAAACCATGGAGTTCTTCGGTTACCTGCTCCCCCAGTTTGACCCCGCACTCTTGACGTAGTGCGGTAAGTTCGTTGCCTTGTTCGTTCAGGGTTTCGGTCAGGTGCTGTTGTTCTGCAGCAAGATATTCGATCCGATCCGTATCTCCGTGCAATTCGTCCAACCGTGGGCGTTGTTCTTCTGCCCAGGTCAAGACGTCAGCTAGATCAGGACCATAGAGCTTCTTCAATCGATTCAGCTCAGCCAGCCTCGATTGTGCCTGATTCAGCGCGTACGGGCCGTCTTCGGTAAGGCTCGACGCGAACTGCGAGATCTCCGCAGTAATATCAGCTAGCTCAATACCTAGTGTTGCCAGCCTATTGCGAATCGCTTCCAACTCTTCGAGTTCACCTGGCGTCTGGTCAATCGTCTGACGCGCCAATTCAACTAGCGACTCGGCACTCGGTGCGTCAAGGTCATTGTCGTCGCCGGAGAGTGCGGTGGTCGAAATGTGGGCGGCAGTGCGGAACTCTTCGGCTGATTCCAGACGCTTGATCTGTTCCTGGAGTTGAACATCTTCCTGGTCTTCTATATTCGCGTTGTCAATCTCTTCTAAACTCCGCTGAAGATTTTCAGCCTCCAACGCGCGCTCTTGAGCCTGATTTATGAGTTCTTGTAGTTCATTAGAGACACCCTGCAAAGTGTCGTATGTTTTTCGGTACCGTGTCAGCGCTGATGCCAGGGGCTTACCGCCGTAGGCATCCAAGGCACTTCGTTGAGCTGTAGTGGACTTCAAACGCAGCTGATCGGATTGTCCATGAATAGCAACTGCGTGCTCACCAATCTCAGCAAGCAGCGCTACGGGCACACCGCGACCTCCAGCTGTTGCTCTCGATCGGGTTCCTGACCCAGATGCCGTAATTGATCTGGTGACCACCAAATGACGGTTGTCGGCATCCTCATCTAATACTGCGCCAGCCTCCGCAGCTGCGGTAGCGGATTTATGATCTGGCCGCAGGATAAAACCAGCTTCAACGCTAGCTTTGCCATCTCCTGCGCGAATGGCGCCTGCATCCGCACGAGCACCCAGCAGCAGGTTCAACGCGGTCACCACCATGGTTTTACCCGCACCAGTTTCACCCGTAACCACAGTCAGGCCCGGATCGAGTTCAACCGTGGTTTCTTCGATGACGCCCAAGGAATTGATCGACAGGTGCTCTATCATTTAGTCGTTCCTCGGTTCCTCGTTATGTTCGTCAGTCGGTGGTGATGGCGAAAGCTGCACGATCTCTTGTTCATCTGCCTTTGTTATCACAGGGATTGGCGTCGTCACTGGTGGCACTACCCCAGGCCTAGGGGCCGTATGGTGGGGTTCCACGATGCGGATCCCGTGGGAGTCCGCGAGGGTCTGATGCCAGTTGTCCTGGTCACGACCAGCTAGTTTCCGTTTCTCCATCGCGGCGCGATCCTTGTCAGGGATACTGCCGCGCCAACCGTCGGTTGGCAAATCAAATTTTCGCACCAAACGTTCAGAGAACGGCGTTAACGCCAATCGCGCGAGCTTCACCGGGCTCGATGAACGGGTCACTTCGATACGGGCACCGGCCGGCAGATCGACCGTTCGGCGACCATCGCACCACAACACTCCGGCTTCATTCGTCCGCTGCAAAACGTCAACCGAGATCACTGACTCTGGCGACACCACCAGAGGCCGAGCAAATAACGCATGCGCTGAAAGGGGCACCATGAGCATGGCTTGAACTTCGGGCCATACAATCGGTCCTCCACCAGAAAAAGCATATGCGGTTGAGCCCGTTGGTGTAGCCATCACGACCCCATCGCAGCCAAAGGATGAAATGGGGCGATCATCGACACCCATGACGACTTCCAACATGCGTTCGCGATTAGATTTCTCAACAGATGCTTCATTCAGTGCCCAGGTATGGGCTACCAGGTGTTTACCCACCAACACTTTAACGTCGATGGCCATACGCTCTTCAACTTTATAGTCTTTATTCACGATGGAGGTGACTGCGCGCTCCAGATCTGCTTGCTCTGCTTCAGCGAGAAAACCAACGTGTCCGAGGTTGACGGCCATAAGTGGCAGATCGGACTCTCGAACCATCTCCGCGGCCCGCAATACTGAACCGTCCCCACCAAGTACCATGCCAAGTTCGACATCCTGAAGTGACGACTTCGTATCGATACTTTCTACGGTCAGCCCGTTGGCTGACAAAACCCCATTATGGATGGCCTCGTGTACAACAGCGGAATCGTGGGGCAGCATCACCGGGGTCAACCCAGCTCCACGCAGCAGCTCAATGGCATGCAGCGCAGATTGCATAGCCTCATGGCGCCCGGTGTGAGCCAAAATTAATATTCGCCGGCTCATCGATCTCCTTTGTTTGTACGTCTGCCTAACAATCCAATCTAGTCGGTCTATTCGATTTTGTTATCATGCCAGGCGCGATCTGGATAACTAGGTCCAGGTTCATCCGCCCACTGGACATGTTGAGTATCCAACCACTGTGTGGCCTCGGTCGACATGTATCCAGGCTGTCCATCGAAATCGTGACTTGCCCAAAAGAAATATTCTCTATTCCCGTCTTGCCCCGGCAGCGGGCTCGTGGCTACACCCCGGGGTGTTAGCCCCTGTTTTAGTGCCTCTTCAATCACGGTAGTGACAGCTTCTCGGCGTTGTTGTGGATCAACCACAACACCGGTCTTCGGTAAACGTGCCCTACCAATTTCAAATTGTGGCTTGACCATCAACACGAGTTGAGCACCGGGTAGGCACACATCCACGAGCGACCCGATGACGAGTTTCAGTGAAATGAACGACAGATCAGAAACAACGACATCCACTGGCCCTTCAATATCATCCGCTGCCAGATAGCGAACGTTGACGCCCTCCCGCACGTCGACCCGAGGATCGACGCGTAGTCGCTGGATGATCTGGTCATGGCCCACATCGACGGCTACCACCTCATGTGCGCCACGCTGGAGGAGCACGTCGGTGAACCCTCCGGTCGAAGCTCCCGCATCCAAACAACGCTTGCCAGCCACGTCTATGGTGTTGAACGTGTCTAGTGCACCAGCCAATTTGTGACCTGCCCGTGAAGCATATTGTGGACCAGCAACGGTCAGCCTAACCACATCTTGGTCGGATATTTTACTTGCTGGTTTGGTGACAGTGTGATCATTAACCATGACTTCTCCGGCTTGGATATGCCGAGCGGCTGCTGTTCGTGAAGTTGCCAATTGCCTGGCAACCAGCACTTGATCGAGGCGTTTCACGTTAGACGGCACCCGGCCCGTCTTCTTCAGGTGCATTGAGTAATTCAGTGAGCTGAGCAAGCACATGTTCATAGGTTGCGAGTTCTTCAGCGGGGCGCTGCTGGTCAACATGCTCTAGTTGCGCGAGTATTTCGGCGGCACGATACCTAGGCTCGGTCATCTCTCCCCCGGTAAGCGTCGAGAGGTTCTCGAAGTAAGGCTCCGAGGTTGGGCAGTACCCAGTCAGGGACCACCACATCCTGAAAGGTCGAAATATCGGCTCGCTGGTGAATACCGGTTTCGACTAAAGCGCCGTGGAAACCCGCGTTCAGGGCACCCAGCATATCTGTGTCCAACCGGTCGCCCACAACCAGCGGATTGATCATAGAGAAGCGCTCAGCCATGACGGTAAACATCACAGGGGCCGGTTTGCCGGCCGCAACTTCTGGACGAGTTCCTGTAGCTTGGGCGACAGCATTAACCATGGAACCGTTACCCGGTGCGACACCCTCGGTCAACGGGATCGTCAAATCGAGGTTGGACGCTAACCATCCCGCCCCGTTCTGGATAGCAAAACTTGCTTCGGCCAGATCATGCCAACCAAGCCCCGGGTTGAAACCTTGGACTACCACCTGCGGTTGATCTGCTGCAGTGCCGGTGACCGCATATCCCTCGGCTTCTATTTGCGCCGTCAGTTGTGGTGAACCGGTCACGAGGACCGGACCGGCGTCAGGGGAGTATTTGATGGTGAGCAGGCTAACTACTGCCTGAGCCGACGTCATCACGCCCTTGTCATCGACCGCTAGCCCCATGGAGTTCAGCCGCTCGGCGACCTCAGTGGCAGATTTCGAAGCGTTATTGGTGACAAATGCGACGGGAATGCCCTGACCGATCAAAGCGTTCAGCGTTGCCACCGCAGTATCAATACGGTGTGAACCAGCATAGACCACCCCATCTAGGTCACACAGAACGCCGTCGTATCCGTTAAAAAACGTGGTCACAGACTACTCATCGCCGCCTTTTGTTGCGGTCTGTGCTGAGGGGTCGCTTGGAGGCAGGATGTCACGGGCTCGCGCAGGCGGCGTGTCGTATTCGTCGTCTCCGAGATCCAGTATTTCAGGTTCGGGTTCAACGTTGAGGCCGAGTGCTCGTTCAGCTCGAGCAACCAAAATCGACCATTTCCGGGCCTCCTCTTGGCGTCCAGCAGCACGCAGGGCCTCCGCATACGCGCTAAACAGCCGCGGAGAATATGAGAAACCGCGTCGTGGATTCAGCTGAGGAATCTCAAGTGCCGCAACCGCAGATTTCGGATCATCATTATCCAGGTGAATGCCTGCAACAACAATGGCGAATTCAACTCGCGAGATCGCCGGTAGCTTGTCCAATGGTGCTTCCTGAACCAGCTGCAAGGCTTTATCGGTACGTCCAAGGGCACGCTCGGAATCGACCATCTCCGGCAAATGAGCATTGTCACCTGAGATACGACGGTACGTCCGAAACTCACGCAATGCCTCTGAAAACTTCCCAGCAGCATAGGCAGTCATCCCCGCAGCTTCTCGAACGACGCCAAGGCGGCCCCCTCGTCGAGAGGCCGCTAATGCATGGTCGAATGCCAGTTCAGGGTCATCCTCTAACAAGCGCAGAGCCATCACTAAGTGCTTCTGTACCCAAGGTCGGTTTTGTTCATCCAAAGTACCCAGCTCACGCTGCACGCTACGGTCCAACTCTTTACCCGTAACATCATCGTCAATATTCGGAGAACGGCCACGATCTGGCCGGTTCGCGGAACGCAGGTCCGCCGGATTGTGCTGTGGCGTGTTAATCGGAGCATCTTCGTCCGGATACGAACGCCCACCACGACCGCTGTTCACCTGACGTCCGCGCTGATCGTCTCGGCCTCTCCCGCCCCGACCGTGCTCTCTTTGTTTGCGGTCACGCGGTCCGCCCCGGCGATCAGAACGTGATGAATCGTCGCGACTCTTCGGTTGGTTTGCACTGCTATCTGTCAAAGCTAATAGGTCCTTGGGTCAATGTTGTGCCTGAAATACATGTCGCAGGCAGAAAACTTTCTTGTGACTATCCTACAACTGTTCAGGCGCTTACAGCGGGGATTTTCTCCCTATTAGCTCACCGGGCAAGGCACCCACGACTATTTACACTGCGACAGCATCTTTCCCAGCATCGGAACTGCACAAATCGCTGGCTTAGTGGTCTCCAGGGCGACAAAATCTGGGTCAGCGCCGCCCACGGGAAAACCTGACAGAATATGCGACGTCGCTTCAATACCATTAGGTGAAGCTGCTGGGAAACTTGGACTAGCAGTCATGATGATCTCCTCAAAGACCTTGAGTGCACGCGTGTGCATCGACTATTTCGGGTCTGTGGGAATCCCTGGCGCCTAGCAGGAGCTCAGACTTTATCTGCGGCCTTCGAATAACGTTTCGTCTAAAGAACCTGGTGCCCACCGATATAAAGTGACACTTTGGTCCTTCGCTTGGGAAACGTTATGAGCCGCGGGAATATTCTTTATAGGATTCCGAATCGCATGCTGCATCATCGAAGCATGCGATTAGAGACACTGTAGTGTACCTCACAATTTAAATCCAGGGTTTCGTCAATTTCTCACCCACTACTGCTCAATGCCGCTACACTTTCGCACTGTTATCGGTGTAGCGTGCTAATCTATCACCCTCGATTCATGTGGCCTTTGAGCCTTACCAGGCCAGTGCCGCTGCATGTGCTGTCGTCATCCACCCGATGATCGTCAGGCTGTGCATACGACGCGCTCGTACCCTTACCGGCCAATAGCATTCATGCTGTAATCCGCCGTCCTATATTTGCCAAGGAGTCCAATTAAACATGGCAACACCTAGCCCCGGCTATTCGATCATCGTAAAAGTTCAAGCCCCTTCGACCTTCACCGCAACCAGCGATCTCACAGCAGTAGTAGCCGAGGCCGGCGCAGCCATTACTGCACTAGATATCGTTGATGCCAGCCACGAAAGCAACATCATCAACCTGGCATGCAACACTCGCGGCAAAGAACACAGCCGGAAGGTCAAGGAGTCCATCGACGCTGTCGAAGGCTTCGAAGTTCTCAGCCTCTCGGATCGTACATTCCACATGCACCAAGGCGGAAAACTTCAGACAACTTCCAAGGTCAACGTACGCAATCGCGACGATCTTTCTCGGGCTTACACTCCAGGAGTAGCCCGCGTTTGCACCGCCATCGCTAAAGACATCAATCGCGCCCGCGAACTAACGATAAAACAGAACACCATTGCTGTCGTGACAGACGGTACTGCTGTACTGGGACTAGGTGACATTGGCCCAGAAGCCGCTATGCCTGTCATGGAAGGCAAGGCCGTCCTCTTCAAGCAATTCGCCAACGTCGACGCGTGGCCAGTCGCTTTGGACACAACTGATACCGAAGAAATCATCAGTATCGTCAAAGCGATCGCACCCGCCTACGGCGGCATTAACCTTGAAGATATATCCGCGCCACGTTGCTTTGAAATCGAAGCACGTCTTCGCGAAGAACTCGACATTCCAGTCTTCCACGATGATCAGCACGGTACCGCCATCGTCACGCAGGCAGCTCTTAACAACGCCTTGAAAGTTGTTGGCAAACAGCTTTCCGAGGTACGGATCGTCGTCTCGGGTGTTGGCGCAGCCGGACACGCAATCATCCGCTTGTTGAAGGCATCTGGTGCAGAACATATCTTGGCAGCAGGCCGCGACGGCGTACTGGAGCGAAATACCAACCAGCGTGACGAGCACCGCCAATGGTTGGCAGACAACACCAACGCTGAAGGCTTTACCGGCTCTCTAAAAGAGGCTCTCCATGGAGCCGACGTGTTCATAGGGGTCTCGGCTCCAAACTTGCTGGATGAAAATGACGTAGCAAATATGAATGACGACTCTATAATCTTCGCTATGGCCAACCCTGATCCAGAGATTCTACCAACCGAAGCTTCGAAACACGCTGCTGTTGTTGCTACAGGTCGCTCAGATTTCCCAAACCAAATCAACAATGTTCTGGCTTTTCCCGGCTTCTTCCGGGGCCTGTTAGATGCCGGCGCTTCGGACATTACTGAAGACATGCTGGTAGCGGCTGCTGATGCTATTTCTGCTTCGATCAGCGACGACGAACTGAACCCCAGCTACGTCATTCCTTCAGTGTTCAACGACAAGGTAGCTGGTGCAGTTGCCGAAGCAGTCGCAAACGTCGCAGAGCGAAATGGCATAACTCAACGAACCGCCACGAAGACTCCAGACGATATCGACTTCTAGAAACTCCACAATACAGTATTGGGTGGGACCGGTTACCGGTCCCACCCAATTTTTATGTCTCTGGATATGTCGAGCTAGGACGCGTTGTCCAACGCATCTTTCAACGCAGCCAACACAAGGTGAGCATTTGCTTCCGTCGCATTATGGCCCATCAAACCAATGCGCCAAATCTTTGCAGCGTACGCTCCGGTTCCAGCACCGATCTCTAGGTTGTATTTATCCAAGAGGTAATTTCGAACTGCAGCAGAATCTACGCCCTCTGGCACCTCGACCGTAGTCAACTGGGCTAACCGCGCGCCTTCTTCGGCAAACAGCTTTAGACCCATCTCTTCTAAACCATCCTGCATGGCTTTGCCAGCGGCCCTGTGACGCGCATAGACGTTATCTAGTCCCTCAGCCAAAATGCGTTGTAGACCTGCCTGAAGAGAAACAACCATACCTGTGGGTGCAGTGTGGTGGTAGGTCCGTTTGCCCCCCGGCTCCCCACTGGCATATCCGCCCAGCAGATTCAAATCCAAGTACCAATTGGCGGGTCTTTCGACACGACGTTCAAAAGCACGATCAGAAATACTAAAAGGCGCCAGCCCAGGCGCCACCCCTAGACATTTCTGCGACCCCGCATACGCTAAATCGACGCCCCAGTCGTCTAAGCTAATTTCCATGCCTCCAACGGAAGTGACGCAGTCTGCAAGCAATAAGGCATCACCTTTGTTCTCGCCAAGGGTTTTAATATCAGAGACGACACCTGTCGAAGTCTCGGCGTGTACAGCTGCGATTATATTGGGATTCGGGTGTGCTGTCACAACGCGCTCAACATCAATTGGAGTACCATACTCGTGCTCAACCACAATGACCTCTGCGCCGTGACGGGACGCAACTTCAGCCATACGTTCTCCAAATAGACCGTTCACCGCTACGACTACCACATCCGATGGCCGTACAGTGTTCACGAACGCTGCCTCCATACCGGCTGACCCAGTCGCAGAAAGCGGTAGCGTCCGCTGGTTCTGCGTTCCCCATACTTTGCGAAGCATCTCGCTGGTGTCATCCATCGCTGAGATGAACGCTGGGTCTAAGTGTCCCAACAAAGGCAAACTTAACGCCAAGTGTGCTTCTGGATAGGGATTGCACGGCCCCGGCCCGAACAATTGACGACCAACAATAGGACTTGAAAAAACTGAACTCTCTGTCATGTTGACTAAGTCTAATCTCTAACCGGGAAACCAAACATAGCCGACCAGCGCCAAATGAAACATCAGAGACGCGATCCCATAATCAAATAGTCTCGCCATTGGATTCTCTGATGGACCTTGTCCGATTATGCAGTGACCCGGCAATCCCCCTTGAACATCCAGCGGGCCGCGATACGGCAATGTTAATCATCCAAGGCACTAGTAGGTCTATTGTTTGGTGCAAGATTTCGATAAGCTACTTCAATAACAGCCGACGGGGCCTTGCTCCAGCGTCTTCTTCAAATTCTCATAGACGAAACTCGCAACTGTCAGAAGGAGAACGCCAAAGACATGCCTAACAACAACATCGACCTCACAAGTATAAATATTCCCGACGAACAGCAACGCCTCATGACAACTGCACGAACGGCCCATGCTCGCAGGGCAGGACGAACTCTCTATCATGGCGATGGTCTACGCCAAACAATGGTTGCGCTGCTGAACGGGACAGAACTTGCTGAGCATGAGAGTCCATTAGAAGCTTTCTTCCACGTCCTGCAAGGGGAAGTGGTCATTCATGGAGACAATCGCCAGTGGCAGATCGCAGCAGGTCAGCTGCTTCCTGTCCCTCCAGAGCGTCACTCGGTTACCGCACTCAAAGATAGCGTCATCACGCTGACCGTCCTCCGTGATGTCACGGTCTACCGCAGCTAGAAGCTTTCGACCAGGATACCGGGGAAACTTGACCCCAGCCGGAGGGCTCGGGGTTGGTGGGTTAAATGCGTGAAGGCCCCAACAAGACACTCCCTCTCTGCTTGGACCA
>NZ_JAKDKW010000133.1 GCF_030453185.1 Yaniella sp.
ACCCGTGCCAACAGCCTTCTACGACCCGGACCATCCGGGAATTGACCTTCATGGGGTCAACCGTACGGGGTAACGCTAACCTCACGGCTGATCATCCACAGGCCCCTGAAGTCGTGGAGCTTATCCACAATGCTGCCGTGCATCTGATCTCGAAGGAGCTGCGTGGTCGATGCTTGATGCATGACAACCACGCAACGTAGACCCAGAAGGCAGAAGAAAACGCCGTCGCACAGCCCGAGGACGATCCTGGTCGATACCCGGGACGCAAACAGTCAGGCTGCCGAATCCGTCTATGCGGTAGCCGCCGCCCTCGGCCTGGACATTGTCGAACTCCCGCACGCCGAGGATGCATCCAAAGTCGTCCACATCCAGGTTTCGGGGAACACAGTGTATGCCGACGCCAGGCAGTGGCACTACCCAGAACATGAAGCCACGTTTGAACACTGGCTGGTATCAAAATGTTTTCCACGTGCCGAGCACAACACTGTGTGGGCCACCGTCCAAACTGGTAACGGCAGCTACCCATTGCTTGCGGTTGCTATGGCCTATGCGACGGCTGGCGCAGCAGCTGGCGGAACGTTGTTTGTTGACGCCGACGCTGCGGGAACGCTAACCGACACGATACTGGAAGCCACCGATCACGCCATCGAAGTGCTGGACTTTGACTTTTCGATGCCTTCGCCGCACATTTACTTACTCAATGCGCCAGTCTGGGAGGGCGTTACCCTGATGCTGCAGCGCAACGGTGCCAATCCGTTGAACTCCGTATTGCTGGCCGAGACGACCGATGCCGCCCGCCAACACTTCCGTCACGTGGTGGTCAATTGCGGTGCCGATCTGTTCATGGCTCAGCGTCTTGCGGCCGACGGCGCCCAAGTGGTGCACGTTGATGACTTTTCCCGACCGCTCTACGTGAAATTTGACCCGTATAAGAAACTGGATTACGCCTCACACCGTATTCCGGATTATGGCACCCGCCGGGACTTCGAATTTATTTATACAAACACTCGACGGCGCAAAGGTATGCGCCGCTGGATGGAACGAGGTGACCTTTAATGGGACGCGGATGGGTGCCCCAACGACCCGAGAAAACCGGGGGACTAGCCGCTGCTAAACATTGGTTGGCTTCTCGCCTCAGCGCCCAGGACCACCAGACCCAACCTAATCCAGCCGTCGTGGCACAGGCCGTAGCGAAACACGTGCCGGTCGCCTCCACCAGCCAGGCCAAAGCAACCATGCAACACATGGTCGACGACCTGCTGGGCCTGGGTTCGCTCGCCGAGTTTACCCGGCACCCAGACGTTACCGACATCATCGTGGACGGGCGCGGTCACATCTGGACAGATACTGGCACCGGACTCAGACGAACCGACACGATCCTGGACGCCACAGAAACCAAGGCGCTCGCAGTGCGCTTGTTGGGCCAAGGGGGTAAACGACTCGATGAAGGTATGCCTTACGGTGACGTCCAAATTGGTCACGCTAGAATTCACGCCGTGCTTCCACCGATCGCCACCGAGGGGCCACAGCTGTCCATCCGCTTGCCATCGCGCACGCAGCCGAGCCTGGAAACCTTGTCTACAGACTGGCCCGGCGCCCAGAAGTGGCTGAACGTTATCGGTCACCTGATGCAAAATCGCACCAACATGCTTATCTCCGGGGCTACCGGCTCGGGGAAAACAACGCTGTTGGCCGCACTCTTGGCCACGGTTGACCCCGCTCAGCGCATATTAACGATCGAAGATACCCCTGAATTGGATATCAATCATCCTCATGTGGTGGGTCTGGCTACTCGCGACGCCAACACCGAAGGCCAAGGCAGCATCGGTCTGCCGGTCCTGATCCGCCAGGCACTTCGTATGCGTCCCGACCGCGTGATTGTTGGAGAATGTCGCGGCGCCGAAGTCGCTGACTTTCTTACAGCAATGAATACCGGCCACCGCGGGGCCATCGGGACCGTCCATGCCAACTCGGCTAGCGATGTCCCGGCCAGACTGCATGCGATGTCTGCGCTCGCCGGGCTGGGTCCGACCACGGCAGCACTACAGGTTCGCTCGGCCATCGACGTCGTCATTCACCTCACCCGTAGCGAGGATGGTCGGCGTTACCCGGCCGAAATCGCATTATTATCCAAAACCGGTGACGACGCAGACCTGCACCTCATTCCGGTGCTCACTACCGTAGGGCAGCAGGTCATAGAGGGCACCGGTCTAGGACTCCTGGACTCCCTGACAGCTGGTCATAGGGAGGCAGCATGAACCCGTTCAGAGCGATCCTCAGGTTGATCACTGCGAAACGCCGTGCGGCCCAGCACCACGCTGAGTTCATTCGCATGATTCGACAGGCCGCAGCACTGCTATCCGCAGGCCGTGCCTTGAGCCAACTTTGGCCCGAGGTAGCCCAGGCACACCAGCCGTGCTCTTGGAAACCTGCACCCGAAGACCCTGATCCGGGTTGTTGCATCCACCACGTGGTCAACCGTCAACATGCGGTCAGTTTATTGAACCAGCCGTACTTCGCGCAGGTTACCGGGCCGGGGCAGACCAACGACTGGCAGCAATTGGCCGCAACCCTGACTTTGGCCCAACACACTGGAATGTCGCTGTCACAGGTTCTATACCGCCTCGCCGATGCGTTAGAAGCAGGAGAAGACGCCCAACAAGCTCGCGAAGCTGCCTCAGCCGGGCCCAAATCTACTGCAAACCTGCTGGCCTGGTTACCGGTAGCCGGTCTAGGACTTGCACATATGCTCGGCGCATCTATTGGGCAGCTGCTCACCAGTGGGACCGGCTGGATCCTGTTGATTTCTGGTGCTGCTCTTGCGGCAGTCGGACGGATCTGGACGCGACGCATGATGAAAACAGCGGAGGAACCATGAACACCAACCAAGCCGCCACTGATCCAGCACTTGTCTTGGACATCTTGGCACAGCTGTTTGCCTCGGGCAGTTCATTGGCCAATGGACTGGCAGCAGTGGGTGACTACCTGCCTGGTTGCCACTCACTCACCCGGGTTGCCAATCAGTTACTGCTGGGCATGGGCTGGGAAGAGGCCTGGGAAGATGCCCGTGAAGACCGCCAACTAGACCAGCTGGCCAATGAACTTCACTTCGTCCACACCTCTGCGGTTCCTTCAGCCCACATGCTCACGACAGCAGCCACCGCCCTACGTGCCAACCGCAAACGTTTAGCCGAACAGCTAGCCCAGGAGCTGGCCATCCGGCTGGTGCTACCCACCGGAATCTGCATGCTCCCCAGTTTCATCCTGCTGGGCATCGTCCCCATGGTGATGGCCCTGCTGCCCGGCTAAAAGCCCAGACCCATAACTAAATATCGACCAGCTATCCCATCTGAAATCAAGGAGAACACCATGGAACACGATCGTCCCCTTATCCTCGACCTGACCGACGACAGCGGCGCAAACACCGCAGAATATTCGATTGTCACATTGGCGGCCGTCGCTTTTGCCGGCGTGCTCGCCGCAGTCATATCGTCAGGAACCGTCCAAGGCCTGTTGGAAGGTCTCATTGAACGCGCTCTGAGTTTCTAATCCCAATAACGAGACGGCCGGGGCGCCGGCCCCCCCCCCCCCCGGCGGGACCCAACGACCCGAAAAAAAAAACACACTAGGGGCGGGGGCC
>NZ_JAKDKW010000134.1 GCF_030453185.1 Yaniella sp.
ACCACCCGTTGGCAAAACACGACCGGGTGAGCATGGCTCAACTGGCCCAGGACGCCTGGATTAATCTGCCCGGCGGCTATAACTCGGCGTTGCAAAACAGGTTCCGCAACCTGTCACTCAACGCTGGTTTTGTACCGAAGCGCAACCAGACGGTGCCAGACTCTTGGACGGTCATGCTCCTGGTTGGCGTGGGTATGGGCGCATCGTTGACACTTTCGTCAGTGGCATCTGCGGTTCCCGCGGACGACGTGAAGTTTCTGGAAATTGATGACCCCAGCAATACCCCGATTCCGCTGCGGCTCGTGTGGCGGCGCGATGCACTGAACCCGGTATTGCAAACAGTCATCGACACCGCCGAGGAGCTCTTCACTCCTGAGACATCGGTCTGATTTCGGTGTCCACGATCACCCGGACCAAAAGATCAATGCTTCATTGACATCGATCCCTGACGTTCTGCGCAATGATCCTGAAGAAGGTTGCCCAGAAAGGCTCTCGCTGGATAACGTGAACCACGTCACAGCAGAAGAATGCTGCAACAAGGTCGTTCCACATGACCACAGAGCGTATCTGCAAACTCAGGAGCATGATGCCGGGCCAAAATGCTAGTCCCAAGCGTAATACCACCAGCCGAACACTGCGCTACTTCACCACGGCAGTCGTCGGATCGTTTGCCCTCTCCGCGTGTGCCGGAACGGCTTCCGAGAATGATGCTTCGCCAACATCGGTTGAAGCCAGCCCGTTGCGACTAGCCGACGACTATGCGCCATCGCACCCGTTCGTTGAGTACGGTGCCAGCGTTTTCATCGAAGAAGCCGAGTCTGGCGGCGTACCGATCGATTACTTCCCCGCTGGACAAATGGGAACACCGGAAGACCTGGCCGTCCTTTTGGAAACCGAAGTGCTTGATGTTGGGTCAACCGCACCAGCGTACCTAGAGAGCAAGTTCCCGCTCTCCAGCGTCTCAGATCTTCCCAGCGATGTCTCTGACAGCTGCGTTGCCGCCAACGCCATGATGGACCTGCTGGGCGAAGACGGTATCTTGTACGAAGAAGAATTCAAACCACGCGGACTCCGGCCATTATGGGTTGCTGTCCTTCCCGGCTACGAGCTACAGACGGCTACCAAACGCGTTGAGTCTCCTGAAGATGCCCCCGGTCTGTTGATCCGTTCTGCAGGAGGAGCCCTCGACGCAACAACGGACCACATTGGCGCCCAAGCCGTCAGTATGCCGGGTGGCGACGCATACGAAGCAATGGCCCGCCATACCGTTGACGGCGTGGGCTTTACCTACATCAGTGCCCATCAGTACGGCCTGGAAGGCGTGGCTGATTACAGCACAGAGGGACTCAATATGGGGTCATTCGTTCTTCCCTATGTCATCACGGAAAAAGCTTGGGATAACCTGACGCCCGAACAGCAGGATAGCGTAACCCGCTCCGCAAAAGTCGCCAATAACAGCTTGTGTGAAGGCGTTAATGAGGAAACGGCTATTGCCAAACGGGAGATGGCCGAAGGTGGTCTGACATATGTTCCGATTGAAGGCGAGAATGCCGAAGCGTGGGACGAGCTGCTCGCGGGTGTTCGCGATGATTGGGCCACCAGTTTGAATGATGCCGGCATGCCCGGCTCAGAAGTTCTAGAAGCATACGATGAGGCGGTGGCCAAGTATGAGTGATACCACACATGCTATAGAAGATCCACGCACACCCTTAGATCGCACCTATGCCGCCATTGCGACGGCTTCGAAATACATTACCTTCGCAGCAATCGTGGCAATGATGGTGGTGATGGTGGTTGAGGTGTTCATGCGTTACCTGGTCCAACAACCCCTGGGTTGGAACATTTCACTGATCGAAAATGTCCTGATGCCCGGTTTGGTGTTCTTAGGACTCCCCTACGCTTATTCCACGGGAGCGCACGTTGCCGCCGAACTGGTCTATGACCGGCTGGGACCGACCTCGCAGCGCGTGTTGGACTGGCTTGCAAGATGCCTACTGGTCCTAACATCCATTCTGCTGATTTATGCCGGTCTCCAAATTACCGTCACGACATTTCTGACCGGTGAAATTCCGCCGCCGCTATCTTCAGAGATTCTTATCCCCGCCTGGGTATGGCGAACCTTTCTGCCTATCGGTGCACTCATGATGCTTGTTCTTGTACTCATCGACGCGGTGTGTCCAACGAAACATCGTGGAGGTATCGCATGATTGTGCTCCTTATTTCGCTGCTACTCGTTGTGCTCATCCTGCTTCGAGTTCCTGTAGCATTCGCTATCCTGTCGGCGGGCATCTTGGGCCTGTTGCTGACCTTAGGGCTCGCACCGACCCTTGGGGTGCTGCAAACCATTCCCCAAAGCGCTGTCGCGAGTAACTCCTTAGCGGCAATTCCACTCTTCATTCTCATGGCGCAGTTCGTCCTGCACAGTGGCGCGCTTAATAGCCTGTTCGACTCCGCTCGAGTACTCATCGGCAGAACCCGCGGCGGTACAGCGTATGCCGCGGTCGGTGCAGGCGCAGTTTTCGCCGCAGTATCGGGCTCATCGACCGCAGCCGCCGCAACGCTGGCGCACACGTCCACTGACAAGATGATCGAACAGGGTTACGATCGGAGGCTTAGCGCTGGTGTTGTCGCTTCGGCTGGCACCTTGGCAGCTATGATTCCACCGAGCATCCTGCTCATTTTCTATGCGATCACAGCCGAAACACCTGTTGGCGACACCCTCATTGCTGGCCTCGTCCCCGGGTTGTTGGTTGCTGTTGCACTGGGGATCTGTGTAGCAATCATCATTCGTGTGCGCGGGGGCTCCGCTCCGAAGGGAGAACCCAGCTCGTGGGCTGAGAAGTTCCGGAGTCTCAAAGGTCTGCTACCGATTCTGCTCTTGTTTGTAGTTGTAGTCGGGCTGGTGTTTCTTGGAGTAACGACTGCAACCGAGGCGGCCGCCATTGGTGCCCTCGGTGGTTTGATCCTGATGATCACACGGCGTAAATTCACGTGGGCTAACTTCAAAGTCGCGCTATCAGAATCTGTCTCGTCGTCGATCATGATTTTGACCATCGTGATGGCAGCTCATGTCTTTGGCCACTTCATCGTGGAAAGTGGTGTCACACCGGTCATCGCTCAAAACATTTCGGATCTGCCATGGGCCCCATGGGCAATTGTCGCTGTCATCGCTCTAGGGTATTTGTTGCTCGGATTCTTTATGGATCAAATGGCTATCATTTCACTGACGGTTCCTGTGACGCTGCCGATCGTCGAGATGCTTGGCTTTGACCCCATTTGGTTCGGCATCGTGGTCATTATTCTCGCAGAAATCGGGTTGATTACCCCGCCCTTAGGACTGAACGTTTTCGTGGTCTCAAGAGCCGCCCGTATGCCGCTGGAAGCAGTGTTCGCCGGCTCAATACCGTTCGTCTTTGCGATCCTGGCGGTGGCCATCCTGCTGTTTATCTTCCCGGATATTGTGCTCTTCTTACCGAGCTTGATGTAGGAACGTAGCAAAATAGTTATCAAACGCTTCGAACTCGTCCAACGGCAGGACGTGGCCAATGTACTGGTCGGGGCGAACGATGACGACGGCGCCGCGGTTGCGGTCGATCTCACGCAGATCAT
>NZ_JAKDKW010000063.1 GCF_030453185.1 Yaniella sp.
CGCAAAGCCGACCAGCAGGGCGCTCCAGTGCAGGCTGACGACCAAACTAACGATCCTTACCGTCTTGACGCCGTGACTGCAGCCGCCCTGGAAGCGGAGGCCCGCAGGCAAGGAGTCAGCGTCGCACAACTAGTAACACCTGTGCTCGACACCAGGCAGACGAGTGAATCCGACCAGCATTCATGAGTACATTGCATCCAAATCGGAACCTGCCTTGAAGGCGGCGCCGCATGGATGGGAGTATGTCCATACCGACGCAGCTATCCCAAACAGTCAGGAGCACAATGCCCCGGTCACCAATGATTTCCTTCCACGACGGCAACTCGATCCCGCAGCTGGGCTACGGGGTCTGGCAAGTTGAAAATGATGTCACCCAGGACGTCGTGGGCCAGGCGCTCGCCGCCGGCTACCGTCACATTGATACCGCTCATATCTACGGCAACGAGTCCGGCGTTGGTGCAGCACTCCGTGCTTCAGGATTAGACCGCAACGAAGTGTTCATCACTTCTAAACTATGGAACGATGACCACGGCTACGACACAACGCTCACAGCGTTCAATGCGACCATGGATAATCTTGGGCTCGATGTCCTCGACCTGTTTCTTATCCACTTCCCGGTCCCTTCAAAGACCCTCAGGGTCGAGACTTGGAAAGCGTTCATTGAACTGCACAAACAGGGCCGAATCCGTTCCATCGGCGTCTCGAATTTCCGAATCGAAGACCTGGAAGAGCTCGAAGCCGAAACCGACGTTATCCCGGTAATCAATCAGATCGAGTTGCACCCCTACTTCGTTCAGCAACAACTCCGTGACTACCACGCGTCCAAGGGCATCGTCACCGAGTCATGGTCTCCCCTGGGCCAAGGCGGTGGCGAACTCACCGACCCGGTCATCGCAGACATCGCCAACGCCCACGGTGCCACGCCCGCCCAAGTGATCATCGCTTGGCACCTCGCCTTGGGGCTCGTGGTCATCCCAAAATCAGAGACGCCGGAACGGATCGTGGCAAACTTCGAATCCTTGGAACTACAGCTCAACGATGCCGAGGTGGATGCCATCAGCGCATTGGATAAAGGCGAACAGGGCCGCCAGGGCGTAAACCCGAATACACCTTCCTAAATGCGTGACCTCCAGATACCCGCTGGGCCAGGAGCCCCAAACGGACTGGTCGTGCCCGCAGGCGAATTGGTCGAACAGTTCAGCCATGCCTCCGGGCCGGGTGGCCAGGGTGTCAACACAACCGATTCGAGGGTTCAGCTGCGCTTCGATATTGGTACGACGACGGCGCTGGACGAAACCCAACGTCAACGGGCTCTGCAAGAACTCAGCACGCGGCTATCCGGCACGGTGCTTGTCATCGACGCTGCCGAGCATCGGTCGCAACGGCGCAATAGGACCGCAGCCCGGGAGCGTCTCAGCACACTGCTGCGTGATGCCCTGGTTCCGCCTCGTCCCCGGAAACGCACCAAGCCTACTCGGGGTTCAAAGCGGCGACGACTCAAAGCAAAGCGCGTTCGGTCCGAAGTAAAGCAGAACCGGAAACGCCCGAATGCTGATTAAGCCCGCCAAGATCGTAGGCAAAACCATTTGACCCTGCGGTCTCCAGTGATCTGTGATCACGTAGCTTTCTTCACCACACTGGATTTGAGCTGCATGTGACCAAAACCTGGAACGCGAGCATCGATGTCGTGACCGTCGACGACGAATTCACTGAGACGAATCTCGCGCACCTTAGTTCCCACTTTTACGACTCCCCCGGCCCCTTTAACCTTCAAATCTTTGACGATGGTGACGTCGTCGCCGTCGTTAAGCACGTTTCCTACGGCATCTCGTATGACCGGCTGTGCACCCTCAGCTGTGTCGGAGTCGGCTTCAGGTGACCATTCGTGCCCGCACATTGGGCAAACCAGCAGTGCACCATTTTCATACGTATATGCTTCGTGGCACTCGGGACATGCAGATAACTGTTCAGCCATGGGTTTTCTACTCCATCACCAGACATGGGCGTCTGTTTGCACTATTTTTCGTGGATATCGGTTAGAGCCATCATAAGCTGTGTCAGGAGCGAAGTTGCGCTGAAGAATTTTGTTGGCCCAGCCACCAAAATGAAAACAGTCAGGTCATTATCGAAGCCACAAGTCACCGAGCGTATACCTCGCGACGATGCCCGAGAGTGACGACCACAACGAGGAGACGGTCGTCTTCGATCGTGTAGATAATGCGGTAGTTGCCGACTCGGATTCGAAGGCCTTCTCGACCGCGGAGGGCTTTTGCTCCGGGCGCTCTAGGATCGGCGGCCAAGAGTGCAATCGCGCCTCGAATGCGCGCCTGGTCCTGTCGGTCTATGCGCTTCAGCGCACGAAAAGCAGCGGGACGAACTTGGATCTCATAAGCCACGTATCCAGGTCACCAGCCGAGGTCTGCTTTGACCTGATCCCACGGGATGTTCGAGCCCTCTTCAGCCATGGCTGCATCAAAAGCTGCGATATCTTGAGCTTCCTCGTCAGCTTCCATCAAGCGATGGTATTCCGCCGTGCTGATGACGACAGCCTCTGCTTCACCCCGGCGTTCTATGAATACGGCTTCGTGTTGAGCCGTCTCGATGACGTTTGCGAAACTCTTCCGTGCTTCTGAGGCTGCAATAGTAGACATAGCTCAATTGTACAATAAGTCAATCGAAATGTACATGTGGAGCACCGCGGCGAGCATCACGCAGCTGGCTAAACCGAGCATTGTCGTTAGATATCGAGACGCTTTGCCAGTTCGTGACGTACATCAGCGCCTCTAAAAATCTGCAACATCACCAGGGCAAAAATACTGATAGCGCCACAAATGGCCGAGGGTATCGGGCTGGTCACCCAGCCGAACGCTAGGAATCCGATAGGAGCTAAGCCCAGCAGCACCGTGAGCCCACTGTAGACAATGTGTTCCCCTACCTCTGTGCGAAGCACCCGGACCGTAATGAGCAAGGCAAGAATAGATGTTCCGCAGACAATCGGCACGGCGTAGCTCAGGGCCCAACCGTGCCACCCGGTGAGGTAGTCCCAGTACACACAAATCAACCCAACCAGGACCACAAGGTTCACGGTGTTCTTCGCGATATTGCGCTGGTTGCGCGCAGCCATCACCACCAACAGCCACATGGTGATGACACCAAGCCACAAGGAACGTAGCGAGCCAATACCCGCTGTACCTCGGTCCAGCAAGAGTTGGGCGGCAAACGACCCTAGGATCACCGCGATCGAACTCAAAAACAGCATCCGCACCACACGACGGCGAGAATAGCTCAACGGTATGGCTGGAAACGGACTGTGCGAGGGCTCCCCCACTACAGGCGTTTTACACAGCGGGCACTGGTTCCAGGTGCCCTCGATTGTCACGAAACATTCGGTACATTGCTTCATATTTCCGAGTCCTCAACGAGTTCGGCTTCAGTCACCCGTGTGGCCACAACCGATACATCAACACCCTGGGACGTGAGCATTCTGACGAATTCCCGGATGTGATCAGTCTCGACGAAGGGCGAGGTAAAACTGACGGTGAGCAGCCCGGCGTGAGACATCGCGCACATCTGCGGTCGTACCGCCGAGACGTGGAATCCCATCCGCCCCACATGCGATTCCACCGGTTCCGGCAGCGTGACCCGACCGAGATTCGAAACAGAAACACTCAACCCACGATTATTCACCCAGTTGATGACTCGCAGGACCACGTCCTTGAGGGGCCGTGGCACAATCCGCAGCATGGGTGATCGTTCGAACCTGGCGAAGCGGCGCACTTTTTTCTCCAGCGCCTCCGGGGTAGCTTTGGGACGGAACTGGTTATCAAGTTCCCGACCCACCGTACCGATATCGTCGGGGCCCTTACCGTAGGTGTGTTCGACTCGAACGGTCGCAAAGAAATTCCGTGGCGATACCGACGGGAAGAACTGGCGCAAGTTGACCGGCACGGTTGCCGCTAAAGTACGCGATTTGCCCATGCCACCCGAGGAACGTCGAATAGATTCGAAAAACAATGCGGTCAGGTACATAGTCAACGAGATGTCTTCGGATCGTGCCAGCGCGAGGACCTCTTTGGCCGGCATGGTGAGTTCCACTGCACGGGTGCGGTGATCGGGAGTCCGAGTCCCCTTAACCCGGTACGCCTTCTTTGTCGCTGGCACGCTGGGCGGTGACTTTTCTCGGTGCGGCTCCGTACGTTTCTTACCGCGGAAGTATTGTTTAAAACTATCCTCTGCCAACTCTCGACCAACCGCATCTTCAGCCGCCCCACCGGGTTGAGCGATCAACTGAGCAGTATCAGTGTTCTCCGGGACATCCTGTTGGCGGTAGCGCAGCCGGGTATATTCGGCCACCAGATCGGTGAGGAACCAGAGTGCGCCGGTGCCATCGGATAAGGCATGGAAGACCTCCAGATTGATCCGCCGGTGGTGGTATATAACGCGAAAGAGCAGCCCAGGCCGCCGTGGATCATAAATCTCAGCACACGTGTACTGATCGTCTGGGGTCGCCTCAGGACGCAGATCGCTGTCCTGCAGGTAATACCAAAATATCGCCCGGCGCAACACGGCGTGGTACAGCGTGTACCGGTCATACGTCGTATCAAGGGCCGTCTGCAGTAACTCTGGTTCTACCTCGTGGTCCATCTCGGCACTGATCCGAAAGACTTTGGAGTCAGTCTCGCTGCGCGCTGCCAGAAAAATATTGGAAGCGTTATCGAGTCGAACCCAGTTGCGCCGCGTCATGGCTTCTCCTCACGATCACGCTGCTCACCTTTTCGTTCTTCACCAAGAAAGTCATTCATCTGCTCATAAGCATCCCGAACCGATCTGGCCATCCACGGCAATGCTATGAACCCATGCAGGGCTTCTTCCACCCGATGGATACGCACCATATTGCCAGCCTGTTGCAGCGCCCGACCATATGCTTCACCTTCATCCCGTAAGAGGTCTAATTCGGCAGAAAGCACCAGGGTGCTCGGTTGATCCGTGAAGTCTTTGGCCATCAGCGGTGCGACCAGTGGGTCACGACGCTGTGCTGGGTTGGGCACATATAGGGCCATGTAGTCCTGCACCTCTACGTTGGTGAGTCGGTAGTCCTCACCATGTTCACGCACCGATTCAAAAGGCGAAGTCAGCGAGCGGTGATTCCAGTACGTCACCGGATACAGCAGAATCTGCCGTGTCGCGGCACGCTCACCGCGTTCCCGACGCAATAGTGAGACTGCTGCGGCCAGATTTCCCCCGGAAGAATCCCCGACCAGCACGATGTTATCTGCGTTGTCAGTACCAACCAGATGCGGCTGGTCCATAACGGTTCGGGCTACGTCATAGCAGTCCGATAATCCCGCAGGGAAGGGATGCTCCGGAGCTAGCCGGTACTCGACCGAAACCACGGTGCATCCGGTGAGGTCAGCCATTCGGCTACAGGTTGGCGTATAGCTCTCGACCCCGCCGGTGACCCATCCGCCACCGTGGAAAAACAAGAGAACTTCATCACGCAGTTGTTCTTTAGGATGGAAAACACGGATCGGAATCAGGTGGTCCCCGTGAGACGATGCCACTGTGTAATCAGCGGCTCTTGAGGGTGAGCCCAAGGGTGCGGCCAGTTTCCGTTGACGACGCCGGATCTTTTGATAATCCCTGCGAATATTCACCCGCGGTGCAGCAAAAAATCCAAGGAATGCTCGCAGAGCCCTATTCACGGGCGCACCATGCTCTGAAGCGGCATGCTTGCGACCGAGATTGCGTGATGTCCGCATAGTCCAATCTTTCCCACAGGATGATTCCGTTTACTATTCTAGATCGAGATGTCCAACCGAGTTGCCCCAACCGTTCTGAGGCGATTCCTCTTCGGGACACTACCGAGCACGCACCATCAGTGACACAATGGCGAACATGCAGGGCACATTGATGCTTCACTATCCCTTCGCCGGCCGGTGGCAGGTTCGCAATAGCCCAGCCGATCGGGTGCCAAGTCACGGCACAACCATGTTTGGGCTGTCCTACGCCATCGACTTTGTACCTGTCGATGAGCATGGAAGCTCCGCACCATATACCGTTGCTTCGTTCTTTCGGCCAGAACCGCCAACACTCTTCTCCGGCTTTGGTCGAACCATCACCTCACCGGTGGACGGTACCGTGGTCCAAACGCACGACTCCGAGACCGATCACAACGCCTATCGAGGCTTGCCCTCCGTGGGATACGCGCTCACACAGCGACGCCGCCTAGCACGCGGCATACATGCCATCGTTGGCAATCACGTCTTGATCGAAACCACATATCTCAACAATCGAACAGCCGTGGTGGCGCTATGTCACCTGCAGCAAAACAGCATCACCGTGCAACCGGGCCAAACGGTGCATCAAGGCGACGTTATCGGCCGGTGCGGAAATTCCGGCAACAGTACCGAACCGCATCTGCACCTCCACGCACTAGATAGTGCCGATGTCATACATGCAGCTGCCGTACCCATAAGTTTTCAAGGCCACCTCCCCGCCAACGGTCAGACCATCGATATATGATAAAAGTAGACCGACATCGACGAGCTATAAACTACTTCTATGAACACAGCATTCAGAAACTTCGTACAAAAGTACAAGCGCAAAGAACGCCGCAAAGCGATCGCCATGGTCATCATCGGCGTGCTGTTCACAGCAAGTGGCGTGTTCATCTGGGTTACGGGCAGTATGTGGTTAGCCCTGACCAGCATCGCGTTCGGCCTCGCTGTCATACTCGGCGGGGTGCTCGGGTGGAGCCAAGCAGACGGCTCCGACGGCTCGCTCATGGTTGCCCTGATTGCCTGCGTGTTGTTCGTAATCCTCAGCGCGCTCCTGATCATCAATGCAGTGGTTTCACCAGAAGACTTCCAGGGTCACCGAAGTCCCATCTACGCCCTGATAGCAGGCACGCTCGGCCTGGCTTTCTTTGGTCCGGGTCTGATCGTCCTCATCGTCAAACTCGTTCGAAAGTCCAGCTCCCGATCAAACTCCCCAGGCAACACTGAGAACGACGTGATCCGATGACACAAAATCGTCCTGAACGGGAATTCGAGTACTTTATGAACTCGAATTATGAGTTGTACGCGTACATGCAGGAGAACCTACGAAAAGAACGTCGAGACGCCATCCTCATGATCATCCTCGGCATGGTGTTCGCAGCAAGTGGTGTGTTCATTTTGTTCATCGGCAGCGGTTGGATGGCTCTGACCAGCATCACATTTGGTGCGGCAATCGTCCTTGGCGGAATCCTCAAGCGGAGTCAGTCTGATGGTTCTGAGGGTTCAATCATCATCGGCATCATTCTGTGTCTCCTATTCACAGCCTTCAGCCTGTTCATGCTTTTGTCTGGTGTGCTAGCTCCGGAAGCTTGGGGACATCGCAGCCCACTAGCGCCCATTATCGGAGGGGGTCTTGGCCTGCTGTTCTTTGGGCCGGGTTCGATCCTTCTTATTATCAGGGAAGTGCGACGTCGCACGCGATCAAACGCTCGACAGCAACCGAAGAGCTACCCGCATGGATAGGCAGCAATGCGTCCTTGTTCTCGGCGCGACAGGCTACGCCGGCAGACACATCGTGCGACAACTCCACGATGGTGGCTACCGAGTCCGTGCAGTCGTACGCGATAAACAACGAGCACTGGAAACAGGCGCCTACGATGCGCCAGCACTCCATGGACGAGTCGATGAATGGATAGTCTCCAGCGACGGTTCCCAGCTTGATGCATCCATCATGACGGAGGTGGATCACGTCGTCTCAGCACTGGGAGTAACCCGACAGCAAGCTGACCCCTGGACGGTCGATTTTCTCTTGAATCTTCACTACCTGAAACTCGCCGAACAACAGGACGTGAAAACATTCATGTATATCGGCGTTATGAATGCTGCAACCGGGACTTCGACGGTGTCGCGAGCAAAACATGCCTTCATGGAAGCGTTGGGCCGATCATCGGTACGCGCTCAAATAGTGAACCCCTCCGCCTACTTCTCCGACCTCACCGAAGTGTTCAACGTGGCCCGTCGAGGCATGGCATTCGGTCTAGGCAATGGGAGCGTGCAGCTCTCCCCGATCCACGGAGCGGACCTTGCAGACTTCTGCCTCGCCAAACTTTCTGACGACGCCGGCACATGGGACGTTGGCGGCCCGGAGGTACTCACCTACCGCCAGGTTGTCCAGCTGGCCTTCCAAACGCTAGGACGTAAAGAACGGTACCTCCCGATACCCGGTGTCGTGGCGTCTTCAGCAGTCTGGCTCACCGACCGCGTCAGTCCCCGTGCGGCTTCATTGATGCGCTTCTTCCTCGAAGGCATACAAACCGATTCGGTCGGGGCGCTACACGGGCACCGCACTCTCGGCGAGTACTACGCATCGCTGAGGTAATTACTGTAGCGCCTCCCTAGAAATCAGCCTCACGAGCTCGAGTTGTTGCCATACAAGGACTCATTGAGTTTCCTCATCCAATACCCACGCACGTTTCACAGCCGTGCGACATGAGTCAGGCGCCCAAACTATGGAAGAAGAATTCACCTTGCTTCCGGCTGCAACTGGATATTCTTAGAGGATGGGCTCAGGTTATAGTGCTGCAGCTTTGCTTGCACCAGATCACCTGCTGTCACTTCAACGACCGTCAGACTCGCAGGTGATACCGGCACAATGTTTTCGGTTTTCAACCCGATGAGCGCATCAAGCGCTGCACGAATGACTCCCCCATGAGTGACTACCAAAACATTCCCAGCAGGAACTGACTCGTCCTGTAATGCTGCGGCAACGCGTTCAACCAGCTCGACACGTGGTTCTGCACCCGGTGGATCAAAATGTCCTGCGCGCCACTGCGAATACACGGGTCCAATCTCGTCGGGGGTGAGTCCTTCCCAAGTGCCGAGGTTGGCTTCTTTGAGCCGTTCGTCAAAAGTGGTCCGGAGGTCGCTGAGTATCTGCGCGGTTTCTGTAGCACGCAGTGCGGGCGAGGCCAGGACTCTGTCCGGCGCGAATTCTTGGACGATGGGACGCAATGCTTCCGCCTGTCGTCTACCGAGTTCATCCAGGGGGATGTCGGTTTGTCCTTGGAGACGACGTTCAACGGTCCA
Organism: Yaniella sp.; assembly: GCF_030453185.1. GTDB lineage: Bacteria > Actinomycetota > Actinomycetes > Actinomycetales > Micrococcaceae > Yaniella. The sequence continues at coordinate 9,084 of NZ_JAKDKW010000063.1, forward strand.
GGCAGTTTGTCCGTGACGAACAAGTAAGAATCGTGTTGTGTCCATTATGCTGCTCCTCCACTGAGGTGTCCGGTGTCCCAGCGTTGACCGTCAGCATCAAAGACTGCTGCGGGTTCTGGAGGCAATAACAATTTGAGCTGCTCCCCCACTGCATGCCGTTGTGTACTGACCACTGAAATGCGTTCCTTTCCTAGCCGGGCGGTGATGACATAGCGTCCGGCCGCAGGTGTGGCTTCCATGACCATGATTTCCAGTCCGATGCCATCCGGTGTGCCAAAACCGATTGAGTCTGGACGATACATCGCCGTCATAGGTGTTCCGTCTTTGACTGGTAACGGTGCTGCCAGCACCTGGTCTCGGACAGTTAATTGTTTTTGCTGCATCGTGCCGTCAATGAGGACAGCGGCAGGGTTACCTAGGAATCCGGCGACGAATGCCGTTTTCGGATTGGTCAGCAGTTCATCTGGTGTGCCGAATTGTTCGAGCCGACCGTCGCGAAGGACCGCAATATGGGTAGCCATGGCCAGGGCCTCGATTTGATCGTGCGTCACGTACACGCTAGTCGCGCCACTTGCACGATGTACATCCACGAGTTCGGAGCGGGTATCCACGCGCAGTCTGGCATCCAAGTTTGACAGCGGCTCGTCAAAGAGCACGACCGATGGGCTGGGCGCAATCGTTCGTGCGATGGCAACGCGTTGTTGTTGACCGCCAGACAGCTGGGTCGGATACCGGTCGGCTAGATGATCAATGCCCAGCATGCTCAAGACTTCTTCCGAACGTGTTCTGCGCCTGTCAGTGTCCCAGCGGCCGACTTTGAGCGGCCATTCGACATTGGCTCGCACGGTCATGTGTGGCCAGAGAGCATAGGACTGGAAGACCATGCCGATCCCCCGTTTTTCTGTCGGGAGGCTACTGCCGGTATCTCCGTCGGCAACGACTTTCTCGCCGAATGTGATGCGACCTCGACTCGGATCTTCGAGTCCGGCGATCATCCGCAGGGTAGTTGTTTTGCCGCAGCCCGAGGGTCCTAAAAGCACCAGGAAAGAGCCGGCCGGCAGGCTCAGATTCAGATCAGCCACGGCCTCAGTATCAGCAAAGGATTTGCCAAGTCCCTCGAGCGTTATGGCACTTGCGGTCACCGGTGGCGTTTGAGTGTGCGTCGTCAGTAAAGTCATGGGTGGTCTCCTTTATTGTGCCCAGGGTTGTTGTTGGCCCTGGAGTTTGCGCGCCAGGATGGTCACAATCACGGATATCAGCGCAATGATCAGCGTGATGGCATTGGCGTGCTGGGTGAAGCCTTCTTCGGCATAACGGAATGTTTCTACGGCAAGCAACGGGATAGCCGGCGTGACAAGTAGGACAACCAGCGAGAGGTCGCGGACCGTGGTGACGAATACCAGCATCGCGCCGCCTGTAATGCCGCGGGCCGACAACGGAGCAAGGATACTCCCGATGCGTCGTCTAGTACTGGCCCCTGCCAAGACTGCTGCTTCTTCGAGCTCGTGACTGACCTGACCGAGCGCAGATTTTGAGGTTTGAAAGGCGAATGGGATCGAGGCTGTGATCCCGGCGAGCACAAGGATCCAGAACGTTCCGTAAAGGTTTGGCAATGGTGACGATGCGGAACCGAACAGTGCGATGAACGCAGCTCCCATTGCGATCCCCGGAATGAGAAAGGGAACATAGCTGAGAAAGCTGATCGTGCCGTTGACTACCTTGGATTTCGAACGCCGGATGACGTAGGCGGCCAGCAAGCCAAGGAGGACAGCTCCGATAGCTACCGCGATTCCGTAACCGATCGTGGTGCCGGTGGCTTGGATAAGCTGGTCGTTGCGAAAGACGCCGGCCATGCCGTGGGAGATGCTCGGGTCAGATTCGCCGAACCAATAGTGCAGCGTAAATCCGTCGTCGAAGCGATTTGAACGTCGTGAGAATGTGGTCAGTGTCAGGACGACGAGCGGCAGGACGGTGGTCACGAATATCAGCAGGCCTGCCAGCGCAGTGACGACACCTTTGGCCTTACCCAACGGGATGGTTTGGCGTCGGGAGGCTTTGCCTGTGACAACCGCAAAACTACGTCCACCGGTGGTTCGGTTGCCCAAATACAGAATGACTGCCGCAACAACTACTAACAAGATGGCCAGGACGTAACCGCGTTCTAGGTCACCGGTTGAGATTGAACCATAGAGTCGTGTCGACAGCGTTTGGAATCTCACCGGAAGTCCCAGCAGTGCAGGGGCCGCGAAGTTTGATACACCTTCGGCAAATGCCAATAGGAATCCCGAAAGTAGCGCGGGCGCAACAGTGGGCAGAGCGATCGACGTAGCGACACGGAGTTTTGAAGCCCCGGTCAGCTGGGCGGCTGACAACAGGTCACCACCCAAGCCAGCCAGTGCTGAAGCAATAATAATAAAGCTCAGACTGAAGTAGTGCGCCACCAGGGTCAGGGTCACCGGCACCGCTCCCCAAGCCAACCAGTCTGGGACGTCGAGTCCCATGCCGGCCAAAATGCCTGGTGATCCCCCGACACGATCATTGCGGAAAACCGAGGACCAGGCCAGGGCAATCGCAAAGCTCGGTAGCGCGAAAGGAATGGTTGCCAGCAAGCCGATGAGCTTGCGAAACGGTGCGTTGGATAACACCACGACCCAGGCGAGGAACGCGCCCAACGCCGTGGACAGGACTGCGGTTGCGACTGCGACCAACAGGGAATTGCCTAACGGCGTCCAAAACAGATTCTCTGACATGGGTGATGCGAGCGCATCGCGCCACGCGGAGTCAGTGAAGTCCCCGTCCGCGGGGATGGTGCTGGCCACCAGTGATGCCAGCGGCCCCGCCACGAGGATACCCAGCAGAATCAGGACCACCAGGCCCAGGAGTGTGACGGGATTTTTGATACGTCGAGTCAGGGTGTGCATTACTCGACCGTCAGGATGAAGTCGTTGACGTCGTCACGCAGCCCCGCTGAGTCTTCCGGAGTGATTTCCCAGGCAGGAAATTCCTCCCGTGGCAACGCATCTTCGGGGTCCACGATGTCGTTGCGGGTTGGGTAGTCACCGGCCACATAGAACGGTTCGTAGGCTGGGCCCCCATTTTCAGAATCATCACCCATCATGAAGTCAATGAGGAGCCGGGCGGCTGCTTGGTTCTCGGCTTCTGCGGTGATGCCCAGCATGGCTGGGAAAATGATGCCCGGACCCGGTGCGGCCTCGTCGGCCACCTGCAGGGCCCAGCCCTCTTCTGCGTTATCTCGACGGTCCGAATACGAGGTGAACCCGACTGGTGCATCTTCTTGCCCGGTCGCACCAACGGCTTCATTGACATCGTCGGTTGACGACAAGAGGATCACGTCGTTGGCGTATAGGTCTGCAATGTATTGATAGCCTGCGTTTTCGTTGCCTTCATCCAGTTCGATGGGCTCGCCGAAGTGCTCTTCGTAAGAGGCTGCCATCTCATCGGCACGCAGTACCATTTCGGTGAGCAGATCAAGGTAGTCACCGCGCTGGGTCGGATCTACCATAACAACCTTGGAAGCCCACTTGTCTTCCGTCAGTTCCCAGAGGTTTTCGACCGGTGCCCCGTCCGGGTTCGCCTCCTCGTTATACATCAGCACTTTAGTTGATAACCGGTTGGTCAGCAGTGGATCTTTGTATTGGTCATCCAGCTCATCCTCAACTCGCTCTGGAACGTAGCGTTGCAGTACGCCATCGGATAGCAGCTCATTCCACACGACCGGTGCATCCGAGACGTAGGCGACGTCTGCGGTTTCAGCTCCAGCGTCGTGTTCGGAGCGCAGCCGTTCGATCTGCTCGCTAGATGAGATGTCATGGGCGACAATGTCGATCTGGGGATAGGCTGCTCCGAATTCCTCAGCGACCGTGGCGATGCGCGAGGTGAACGCGTAGACGACGACTTCACCTTCTTTCTCAGCAGCTTCCACGAGCTCGTCGTGGCTCATATCAGCAAATTCTGGATGCTGTTCATTGGCGTCTACGGTGCCAATCTCGCTATCGGCTTCGCTGGTGCCTGCACAACTGGCAAGCAAGAGTGCGGCTAATGACAATGACGTGACCTTGAGAAGATTTTTCATGGTGTCCTTTACAAACGTGAGAGAGGGTCGGCAGGGGTGTGGTTATGCTTCGAAGTGATCAAGGATCACGCCGAGCCGATCTAATTTGCCCAGTGCCATATCCGGGTGGCGTTGAGCGATGGTCAAAACCAGCCCATTGCAAATAGCCATCGGCACGGTCAACGACAGATATTCGTCGCTGCGGCCCCGAGGCGCTGCAATGATCACGTCTGGATCCGGGTGGATGGTCAATAACGTGTCGGTCAGCACCGTCGTGTGGATGTCGTTTTGGGTGGTCAGTTCCAGTACATTGGCGAGCGCATCTGGCATGCGACGAAACGCAAACGCAAACAGTGTGTCTCCAGATCGCATGGGCGCGACACGCTCGGCGATATCCCTGCGTGAGCCGACTAATTGGGTGGAACGGATGCCAAACCGATTGAGACGACGCGATAGGAGCTCAACTAATACGCTCGCGTTGCCTTGTCCGAAGAGGTAGACGACTTCAGCCTCGACAATGCGCTCGGCCAATATGTCCAATTCGGCCTGAGTTACGTGCATCGACAATGCTTCAAGCGCGGCTACTTCACCGGTAACGAGTTCTTGGAGCTCGCTGTCGTGCTCATGGCGTTCCAAACGACCCTTCATCCTCTGGGAAGGGCCATCGGCACCCAGGTAATCCTGGCGCAAAGCATCACGAAGATCCGGGTAGCCCTCGAACCCCAGGCGCTGGGACAACCTCGTCGCAGCAGACTGATGAAGTCTCAGTGGCGCGGTGAGCTGTTCAGCACTCCAAAACGCAGCTTCGGCCGGGTACGACTGCAACACGGTTATGAGTTTCCGGTCAGTTTCGGTCAGCCGATGTCCACGATCTTTGACCAGGTCTGTGATGAGCATGTGGCTCACGCTAACCGCAAATTTACTTGCATAACCTGCAACTAAGGGAAGTTCGATTACTGTTCATCAAAGCTTCACCAGGGCGGCCAGCAAGGTTTACACACGGGGTTAACGACGTCACATTGCCGAGGGCCGAGCATCATGCAGGCAATGCCTCTTGACTCAGCCCCCAATGGAAAGTGCACCCCGTGGCTTGGATCTTAAGTTTACCGCGGT
>NZ_JAKDKW010000064.1 GCF_030453185.1 Yaniella sp.
GATTTAATGACTATTAATGACGCCCGAACTAGCCCCTATTGGCGCACGTTCTTAGAACAAAACTAAATCTTGCATGACATCAGCATGCTGATGCGTACTGGATATTTTATCGACCTGGACACCATAAAACACCACCTCACGAGCGCTTCTCTGAGCGCTCGACTCCATTTGAGCGCACCTACGGCCCGTTGCAACGAATAATTCTGGTGGAGAGCACAGCATATGAGTCGCAGGAGTTGTTCACTACTTCTGCTTGATATCGCCGACTTGCCAGCGGTCGTGTAGTTCACACTCCACGATATTCAGAACCTTCACAGTGGCACTGACAGCGACACCATGTTCTAGCATGGTGAGGTAGATCATAGAGCTTGATGTGCATTTTCGGGAGGTAGATCGGTGTCAGAGCGTCATGGCGAAGAGCAGCAAGCCACCTTTGGGTTAGCTGAATTAGCTGAGAGATCCGGCGTAGCTGTCCGCAACATACGCTTCTATACCACCCAGGGATTATTGGCCGCTCCCGGAAAACACGGCCGGCGAGCTGTATACACGTCCCAACATCTGGTCACCCTGGAACTCATTGCTGAATTGCAGGGTCACGGGTTTGGACTCGCTGCCATCAAGGAACATCTACACCGCATTCCAGTCGATGCCTCCGTCACATCGATTGCAATGCACTCCACCATGCTGGCGCCATGGTTAGCTAATCGACCGGCAACCATGACACGCGCCGAACTTGATACCAGGACTGATCGTCCTTTGACCGACGATGACCTCACCATGTTGAAACATCTGGGAGTCATCCATCGGTTGTCAGAGGATGCGGAACCTGCCCGTTATGCTGTTGCCACTGCTCTGTTATCCATCGGGGTGGACCTCATTGATTTCGGGCTCACACCTACCACCTCGGCTGAAATTACCAAGGCCATTGAAACAGCCGGCCAGCGGCTCACCGCCGACCTAGAAGAAACGTACTCACGGATGCTCAAACCCAGACTCGCCGATCAGAACATGACCGATAGCGATGTCGAGCGATTCGTGTCCCTGTTCAAGCCCGTGTCCATTGCCGCCTTAGCCCGCAGCTACGAACACGCGCTGGGTGCCTTGCGCCAGCGCGAGTCGGAAGCAGCGCAAACCCGCCTCCAAACAAGAGCCCAAGCACACCACCCCGCAACATAAACCGCCACACAGCCAATTCGCCTAAAGGAGTCCCATGTCCATCGAACTGTCCGTTACCAACGGTGTTGGCACCGCAACGTTTAACCGTCCAGAAGCAATGAACTCTATGACAGCCAAGATCCTGACCGAATGGCAGGCCGGTATCCGGGAGCTGGCCGATAATCCAGAGGTCAAAGTCATCGTGGTTACCGGTAAGGGACGTGCTTTCAGCGCCGGCCTCGATCTTAAGCAAAGTTTCGACGGCGGCGACGACACGCCGTGGAGCAACGAAACCAATCCGGCGTCTCGCCTCTCCAAGGCCCTGCGCTATGGAACCGACTTCATCCGTACCCTGGCCGGCGTCGCCCAGCCGACCATCGCTGCTGTCAACGGGTATACGGTGGGCGCCGGCATGTCTTTTGCCGCTGCCTGCGACATCCGTCTGGCCTCCCCTGAAGCCGTGTTCTCTGCACCGTTTATCAAACTCGGTATCTCCGGTGGTGACCTCGGCCTGTCCTGGTTCCTGCCACGGATCATTGGGTTGACTAAAGCCACCGAACTGATTCTCAACGCTGGACAATACGACGCCAAGAAGGCTTTAGAAACCGGGCTAGTCTCGTCGATTGAAAACGATGTTGTTGCCGCCGCACAGGCCATGGGCGAGCACATCGCCAGCTTCGAAACGTATGCGGTCACCGCCTCGAAACGTCTCTTGGCCGCAGCGCCGACCGCTTCACTGGATTCACATTTGGATTCAGAACTCGCGGCACAGACCCTCGGGTTCTTTACGGACACCGCCCAGAATCTCGGACGATAAGGGGCGGGTCCGTGTAAGGCCAGCTAGATGCCGGCGCCTTGTGAACGTTTGGTGATTTCTTCTTCGAGGGCTGCACCTTCGACATCGACGTCGGGCAGGATGCGATCGATCCATTTCGGTAGCCACCATGCGGCAGGTCCCAAGAGGTGCAGAACCGAGGGCACCAGCAACAAGCGAACAACGAAGGCGTCGAGCAGGACCCCAACGGCAAGTGCCAGCCCAATGGATGTGATCATCACATCGTCGGTGAAAACAAATCCGGCGAAGACCGAGATCATAATCAGTGCGGCTGCGGTCACCACGGCACGGCCGGCGACCAAGCCTTTTCGTACCGCGACTTTTGGTGCCGAGCCCTGCACGTAGGCTTCCCGCATCCCGGTAGCGGTGAAGAGCTGATAATCCATGCTCAGCCCAAACAGAATACCCATGACAAGGATCGGCAGGAAGGTCAGGATCGGACCGGTGCCGGTGATGTCAAAGACATCCCCGAACCAACCCCACTGGAAGATCGCCACAATGATCCCCATGGTCGCAGCGAACGATCCGACGAAGCCGAGGGTGGCCACCAGCGGAAGCAGCAGTGATCGGAAGACCATGATCATGAGCAGCAGGGACAGGCCGATCACCACGGCAAGATAGACGGGCAGCGCATCAGCGACCACATCCGAAATATCAATGCTTGCTGCCGCGGCACCGGCGACCGAGAGTTCAACGTCAGCTACCTCGGTGTCAGCCAGCACCCCGTCGGCACGTAATTCATGGACCAGATTTTCAGTGGACTCCGACGCCGGACCATCGGTTGGAACGATGGCCAAAGCGATCACGCTGTGGTCGTCATTCATACCCGTTGGCACGGCGGTCTCGACATCGTCGCGTTCCGCCAAGTGTTCAGCCACCGCGATTTGTTGATCGGTTGCCTCGCCCTCGGATAGGTCGGAGTCTGGAAGGTCGGCGAGCACCAATAGTGGGCTATTCATGCCTTCACCAAAGGACTCTTCGGTTTCTTGATAGGCCTGGTAGGCGGTGGAGTCGGCTGGCTCCTGGGAGGCATCCGGTAGGCCAAGGCGTAGTGACCCTACGGGCAGGGCCAGGAAGATCAGGAGGGCTACAGCACCGACCGTAGCCAGGACGGTGTTGCCGGTACGCATACCGGAGGTCACCTTATCGCCGTTGTGCTGCTGCGGGCGGGCCTTTGCTCGCCCTGCTGAGCGGCGTTCCTTCTTGGACAAGATGGTGTACCCGGTTACGGACAAGAGTGCAGGAGTCATAGTAACGGCCATCAGTGCAGCGACCAGTACACAGAATGCCGCAACCGTACCCATCATCCCCAGGAATCCGACGCCGGTCACGTTCAGAGCCAGCAGTGCGATGACCACGGTGGCACCTGCGAATATGACGGCGTTGCCCGAGGTGCCATTGGCCAAAGCGATGGAGTCTGTGACACCCATGCCGCCTTTGAGCTGCTGGCGGTGCCGGTGAAGAATAAAGAGCGAGTAGTCGATACCGACCGCCAGACCCAACATCAGCCCAAGGATCGGGGTAATCGACATCATCTCGATTGCTCCGGATAACGACATGGCGCCGGCAACACCGATCCCCACGCCGATCAGAGCGTTGAGTAGCGGCAGCCCAGCACCGATGAAGGTACCCAGCATGACCAGTAGGACGACAGCGGCAACGAGCAGACCGATAACCTCAGCCATCGAGAACATGGCGGGCATTTCAAAACTGAGATCTTGTGTTGGCAAGACTTCTACGCCGTCGATATCAGCATCAACCAAGGTCTGCGAAACGGCGGTCACTTCCTCCATATCGAGCTCTTGGGCAGCCTGCGGGAAGTTGATCATCATCAGGGCTGTGTCGCCATCATCAGAAACTGTCCCCATACCGTCAGACAGGTCCAGCATGGCCTGGCCACGGTCCAGTTCCAGCTGGCCGTCTTCGAGATCCTGACGTGAGGTTTCGAGCTCTTCTTGCGCGGCATCGAGTTCAGCGCGCCCTGCATCAAGTTCTTCTTGCTGGGCATCCAGCTGTGGCTGAACGGCCTGGGCCATACCGGACTGTTCGGCTTGTTCAGCTGCTGCATCCAGCTCGTCCTGGCCGGCCTGAAGCTCTTGACGGGCGGCGTCTAATTCTTCTTGGCCGGTCTCGAGTTGGTCCGCGCCATCGGTGAGATCTTGACGACCAGATTCCATATCCGCACGGTTTGCCTCGACCTCATCGGCGGTTTCGAAAGGGTCCGTCACCGAAGTAACAATGTCGTGTTCTTCAACCTCGGTACCCAGCTCAGCAATCGCATCCTGCTGCTGGCTGGTAAATTCTTCGCCGTCCTCGGTGCGAATGACCACATTGGCACTACCGCCCGAACCGTCGTCGAGTTCCTCGGTCATCCGATCGGCAACCTCGGTGGTCTCCAAATCGGGCATGCTGATCTGATCGGAGAGTTGACCACCGAAGGTCAGAAAGGAGCCGACAGCAACCGCTAATATCGCCAGCCAGGCGAAGATAATGGTTTTGGCTCGACGTGCGCTGAACATGCCGAGCCGATAGAGCAGTTTTGCCATGGAAGGACTCCTGAATCCTGAGCGGTTCGGGTGGGGTGGACGAGATGTTGCAGCACAAAACACACCCGAGGAGGTTTATACCTTCTCTACGATAAACGATACGCGGCGTCTCGCATAACTCCGGTGGAAGGTTCCAACAGTTTTGTGCCCAATCCCACACGAGCATTTCCGATACAGACCTTAACGTCCAACACCTTTAACCACGACGTCGACCAATGCATCGAACCACTCGGGTTCGGGAGTCACACCCGAAATCAAGCGCAAAATGATGGGATAGACCAGCGCACCCAGGGTCGCTGACAGATCAGTGTCCGTTCGCAGACCACCACGGGCGGCTTCCTTTGTCAGGCGTCTGTAGGGAACGGCCGTGAGCTCAAGGTCGTTCTGCGTGAGATAGTCCTCGAGATTGACCTCTTCAACGATGGCGGCCGTGACCAACGAGCGCGCCAGGGAGACACTTTGGGCGTCGAATAAACTCCCCCGAAGAACCTGCACCCACTGCCGAAGGTCGGCACGAAGATCGCCGGTGTCGTTGACTTCGGCGATGTGCATTTTCACGTGGCCGGTCAGGATAGCCTCTAGCAGCACCGATGCTTTGGTCGACCACCAACGATAGATGGTCTGTTTGCCAACGCTGGCTTCAGCAGCGATGCCTTCGATGGTCAGGGTTTCATAGTCGTGGTTCTGTTCTTCAAGGAGTCGTGCCACGGCCTTGAGCACGGCTTGATGTGACGTCGTGCTCCGTGGCCGTCCACGCGGTATTTTCTCAGGTGCTGGATTCACAGCTCTCATCGTACTTCTACCAGCCCTGCAACGTGGTGGTACCGGCACTATAAGGCCAACCGGGCAATGTGCCCACGTTGGTGTGACACCCCAGGATTCGGTAATGTCAGTACATAATGCCAAGCATGTATCGGTGCTAGAGGCAAAGAGTACTGCAAATCCCCAGCACGTTAAGGAGACACTCGTGTCAATCGTGGTCATCAACGCTTTGAGCGTTCCAGAAGGTCAAGGTAGCGAACTCGAAGCACGCTTTGCAGCTCGCAAGCATGCCGTCGACCAGTCCCCCGGTTTTGAGGGCTTTAACCTATTGCGCCCAACCGGTGACAATACCCAGTACTTTGTGTACACCCAGTGGGCTTCACGTGAGGACTACGAAAACTGGCGCGATTCCCGTGACAATGCTGCAGCACATGCTTCCGAAGACGGCAAACCACGCAAGCCAGTAGCCAGCGGTGCTGAGCTGCTGGAATTCGACATCGTGGAGTTGTAAGTGGCCGCAGAAGGAAAGACTCTACCCATCGTCATTCATGGCGATCCGGTACTGCATAACCGCGCTGCCGAAGTTGAGGAAATCACCGACGACGTACGGCAGCTGGTTGCCGATATGCACGTTACTCAGGAGGCCGCCCGCGGTGTTGGTCTCGCCGCTCCCCAGGTTGGTGTGGGTCTGCGTATTTTCACTTGGGAATTTGAACACACCGGTGATGCCCCCACCAAGGGCGAAGTGCTCAACCCGGTGTTGACCCTGTTGGGGAAGGTTTCTCAGGAAGAGCCGGATCCAGAAAGTGAAACGGAAGGCTGTCTCTCAGTACCGGCTCTGGGATACCCGTTGAAGCGCTCCGATCATGTTCGGCTCCAGGGATTCGACGTCAATGGTGATCCCGTAGATTTTGAGGCCTACGATTGGTTTGCTCGGATTCTGCAACACGAATTTGATCACCTGAACGCCACTCTGTACGTCAACCGCCTGAATCCGCGTTGGGCAAAGCGTTGGAAAAAGGAACTGCGCAAGCAAGGCTGGACCACCGCAGGTAATACCTGGATGCCCGGTGATGACGAAGATCCGTTTGGCCACGACACTGAAGACGTCGAGGAAGCTGTAGAAGATTAACAGCACTACTTCTTGACGGCTCCTGTCATTGTTAGGAAACGTGAGATCAGGGCTTAAACGCAACGTGAGGTCGCCCCGTTCAGGGCGACCTCACGTTTTGCGGCTCTAAGTCTGTGACCTAGTGGCTAGTCTTAGTGCTTTGGGAAGACGGGTAGGTTTTCACCGGCCATGGTTTCTACCGCACGGATAACCTGTGTGGAGTAACCGTATTCGTTGTCGTACCAAACGTAGAGGATCAGGCTGGAACCGTTGGACCCTTCGTTGACGATGGTTGCCAGACCATCTACGACACCGGCGCGGTTGGAGCCTACGAAGTCAGTGGAGACTGCATCGTGTGAGTAGATGTAGTCAATCTGTTTGCTCAACGAGCCGGTCAGGGATTCCTGACGCAGACGTGTGTTGATCTCTTCGCGAGACGTTTTACCGTCCAGCTCCAGGTTAAGGATAGCCATGGAAACGTTCGGGGTTGGAACGCGAATGGCATTACCCGAGAGTTTGCCAGAAAGCTCTGGAAGCGCTTTGGCAACCGCGGTTGCTGCACCGGTTTCGGTGATCACCATGTTCAGGCCAGCGGCACGGCCACGGCGGGATCCCTTGTGGAAGTTATCGATCAGGTTCTGGTCGTTGGTGTAGGCGTGCACGGTTTCAACGTGACCGTGGTGAATGCCGTACTCGTCGTTGATGACTTTCAGAACCGGGGTAATCGCATTGGTAGTACAGGAAGCAGCCGAGATGATGGTGTCTTCCGGGGTGATGTCTTCGGTGTTGACACCGAAGACAATATTCTTCAGGTCGCCCTTACCAGGAGCCGTCAGCATGACCTTGGAAGTGCCCTTGGCCTTGAGGTGCTGGCCCAGACCTTCTGCATCGCGCCATACACCCGTGTTGTCCACAACGATGGCGTTATTGATGCCGTACTCGGTGTAATCGAGGGAGGCTGGGTCAGATGCGTAGATGACCTGGATCTTGGTGCCATTAGCGGTGATGGTATTGGCTTCTTCATCAACTTCAATGGTGCCGTTGAAGGCACCGTGCACAGAGTCGCGGCGCAGCAGGGAAGCACGCTTGACGATGTCGTCATCAGAGTTGCGACGAACAACGATCGCACGCAGACGAAGTTTAGTACCGCCACCGGCGTGATCGAGCAGAATGCGGGCAAGCAGACGACCAATGCGTCCAAAGCCGTAGAGCACAACATCGGTGGTGTCGCCGAGGCCTTCGCCATTCTTGTCGACGATATCGGCCAGTTCAGCACGAACGAAGTCTTTCGCGTCGCCGCCGGCTTCGCGGAATTTTTTGACCATCATGGCCAAATCGACAGATCCAGCACCAAGGTTGAGCTCTGACATTGCCTGAACAATCGCAAACGAATCTTCAACCGGAAGAATTGATTCATCAACCTGGCGAGCAAAGCGGTGAGCCTTCAAGATGTCGACTACCGACTGATGAACGAGGCTCCGACCATAAATGGAGGTTACGATGTTGTTATTGCGGTACAACGAACCAATGAGCGGAACCATTTGCTCAGCCAACTGCTCACGTTCACTCCACTGTTGTAGAGTCTCCTGCGTGCTGGCGGTGATATCTGCCACGATGTGGTCCTTTTCTTCATAGTGTGCGATTGGCGGAAGGCCAACCTATTTGAAAACATTCTCATCTTAGCGTTTCAGGGCAAAGGATACCGGCAATCGAAGTGATCAGAAAGTCGTGCCGCTACTGGCGAAGCAAAGCAAGCTCATCGTCGGTGGTATACGCAGGTTCATCTGGGCACTCGGACAGAACATCAGCGATCGCATCATGTTCTGGCTCGGTAACCCAGAGGTCATATTTAGCTTTCACTGCTGTTTGGATGGCCACGAATTCACAGCGGAAGTCCTTATTCGGCGGCAACCAGGTCGCTGCATCTGCATCGGACTTCTGCCCATTCGCTGGTCCGTCAACGGCCAACAGGTTCACCGGGTCATTGGCAAAGCGTTCGCGTTCTGCTGCTGACAGTTGTTGGGCGCCCTTTTGCCAGGCGTCGGAGAGCGCGACAACGTGGTCGATCTGAACGTCCGTGGAAGTTTGTGCACCGCGAATGAAATCAATGGTCTGTCCGGTAAAGGGATCCTGGAGCACTGCGGTAAGCACTTTGCAGCTGTCGTCAGCATGCACGACGCTTTCTAGATCTCGAGTCAAAACATCGTTGCGCGCGTCGCAGCCATTACCGTCAGGATCTAACCAGCCGTTACCAAATTCAGCGCGACTGTACCCGGTTTTCGGGGCGCGGCCTTTAATTTCTAGCGTTTCTAATTGCTCCAGCGCAGTACCTTCTGCGGGCACGTAATCCTCGTCAGCAGGAAAGACGAACGTTGCAATGAAATATATGCCAATGACCAAGACGGCAATAGGCAGGGGCAGCTTGGCGAGCTGAGACGTTTTCCGGCGACGCTGAGACAATATTGCACTTTCAAGACGCTTGATGTGGGGACGGGATGGAGTGCTGTAAGCCGGATTCTGTGACCAATCGGAATGCTCCGATTGGCTGATGATCATCTATCTGGTGACTGCGTTGCCGCAGTACTCAAGCGATCAACCCGAACACTGGGCGGGCAGCCTCGTGACGTGTTCTGCTTGATCTTGCACCGGATGGGGTTTACCGAGCCGGGCGTGTCACCACACCCGCTGGTGGTCTCTTACTCCACCCTTTCACCCTTACCCCTTACGGGGCGGTCTACTTTCTGTGGCACTAGCCTGCGGATTGCTCCGAGTGGGCGTTACCCACCATCATGCCCTGTGGTGTCCGGACTTTCCTCGACGTAATGTCGCGACCATCCGCAACTCCATCCCGAAGGTCTCACTTTACCGAAGATTGTCCAACGAACGTAATTCGAGCAACTACACTCAAACTCATGTTGATTTTGCTGCCCCCTTCTGAAGGTAAAACCGCACCTGAGCACGGTGAACCATTATCGTTCAATGATTTGGTCTTTCCAGGATTGTCTGGAGAACGCCGGACGCTTGTTCAAGAGCTTGAAGTAGTTTCCGGTTTGGGCAACGCTCACGAAATTCTGAAGGTCGGCAAATCGCTTCACAAAGAGATCGCGGCAAATCAGCAGCTCCTCGAAGCACCTGCGGCACCCGCATGGCAGGTCTATACTGGCGTGCTCTTTGACGCTCTGGACTATGGAACGCTGGAACATGTCGATGACGACCTCACCCTGGTGTTCTCCGCCCTGTTTGGAGTAACACGGCTATCGGATGCCATCCCAAGTTATCGCTATCCTGCGACAGCAAAGCTTCCGGGCATCGGCAATGTTGGCACCTGGTGGCGCGCGCGGCTGACAGACCAATTATCTGACTACGCCAGCGGACCGATCATCGACTGCCGCTCAACAACCTATCGTTCCTTTTGGAAAACCCCACCGTTCCGCACGGTCACGGTTGATGTATTTCAACGCGTCAACGGTGAGTTGAAAGTGGTGTCGCACTGGGCCAAGCAGGCACGCGGCTATGTGGCACGGCACCTACTACAACAACATGCTCAAGAACCTATCGGGTCGTTGCAACAGGTTACAGAGACGGTCGGTGAGATCTATGAGGTTGAACTCGTGGAGCCCACCGCGAAAAAAGCCGGTTCGTTACGCATCGTCCTGAGCTAATGCACTTCGCGCCAAGATCGCGCCAGTATCAGGGCAGTAAGCCAGTTCATCAGCGGGTAGTTTCTTGATCTCGGCTAGCTCAGCCGGTGAAATCGGCACACCGGCACCGGATAGCCCTTCCGGTGTCAGTTCAATGACACCGATACCGTGATTCTCATCGCGGATCTGCTCATATTCGGTAACAAGATCCGTCGGGAGGTTATCGGCTAAGGTAGCGCGCTCAATCGTGAGTTCTTTGCCTTGTTTCGAGAGCTGTTGTCCTTGCTCATTGATCGTGGTGATTCTGACATTCACAGCTTGTTCGGCCTCGGCAATCGCAGCCTGGGCGTTGGCTAAGTCTGTCTGTGACGTTTCCAGCGTCTGCATCGCTTCAACTTGTGCCTCTTCAAGCTGATCAATGCGAACCGTGAGTTCCGCAATGTCCATGGTGACTGCCTGGACATCGCGAGACGAGACCTTGTCTGCATCCAGTCGAGATTGGTGAGTGTTTCGGCGTTTGGTGGCTTCTTCTACAACTCGCTCTGCCTCGTCAGCTGCTGCCTGATGCTCTTCAACCTGGACCTGGACAGCTTTGGCACGCTCAACAGCGGCTGCACCAGCCTGACGCAGCTCAGCAAGCTGGGCATCGTCACGCAATTCGCTCAGTTGAGTACGCAACCGTGTCAGCTGGCTGTCGAGGGACTGCAGATCAAGAAGTTGACGTTGCTGCTGCGTGGTCGCGGTGATGCTCATAGATAAACTATTCCGTTTCGTTGTCGATCTTCTTGGTCTCATCGCCCGAGGTCAAAATAAAGTCCCAAGGGTCAGTATTGATGGCTGATACAGCTGAGGTGATGGTAAATCCTTCATCAGCGAGTGCCCGTTCTAAAGCATTAGCTCCGGCCGGTAGCCACAGCCACTCTGAAGCAAAGTGCGACACGTCGATCAGGTATGGTCGATCTGCTTCCGCCATAGCTTGTTCCCTGGCTTCCGAAGCTGGGTGATGACGAAGGTCTGCGGTGATGTAGACATCAGCTTCGTGCTGACGCACGTGGTCAAATAGGCTGTCGCCTGCTCCCCCGGTAATTGCCACCTTGGAAACAATCCCGTTTGGATCACCGGCCACGCGAACGCCCCCGGCGACGGCAGGAAGCGCACCATATACTCGCGTCGCAAATTCTTCGAGCCGCATACCTGCGGGCAACGTCCCTACTCTACCGATGCCTTCTTCGTGCAAACCATCTTCGGCAGCAGCCAACGGCTCAAGGTTTTCCAGTCCCAGGATTTCTGCCAAAACATCTGAAACACCACCCACCGCGGAGTCCGCATTCGTGTGCGCAGTGATTAAGGCACAAGAATTCTCAACAAGAGTGTGCAGCACTTTGCCCTTAAACGTTGTTGCCGCAATGGAAGTGACAGGCCGCAGGAATAACGGGTGGTGCGTAACGACTAAATCAGCTCCACTAGCCACCGCCTCGTCGGCGACGGCTTGGACCGGGTCTACAGCCCAATGAATGCGCTGGATTTTCTGTTCGGGGCGGCCGGCAACGATGCCAGAAGCATCCCAATTCTGCTGCAGACTCACCGGCCACAACGCTTCCATTGCTTGGATGACTTGGGAAAGCGTTGGATGAACGACGGATTGCTCAGATGCTTGCTTCGATGCCATGTTGTCTATTGTGCCTGCTGTCCAAGGTGAAATCACTGTTTAACCTGCCACACATAGCGGACGCCTGCCCAGAAGTTGGGAAAATATCGGCAGCGCATGACGACTTGAGGCCCCGGAGGTCAAGACAAATCTGAGCCACATGCCACAGAATCAACCCTTCAAGAAGATCACAGAACAATAACAGGAAATTGCCAGGAATTCCTTGAATCGCTGACTTGCCGCCGAAGGAGTTTCAAAAACGCCGAATTTTGGCCGGAAATGCAACCGCGAAGGTTGCGAAGAGATAACAATAATGTCACGGTTAATAACGTTCTGATAACGAGCCGTCTTGAAGAAGACGTCCGGAGTCCAGACAAGCAACATTGCATCTTCCGTCTTATTGAGAGTAACAACATGACCTTCACCACTCGCCGAGCACGCATTGACGCCGAAAAAGCCGAACAGCTAGCACTGCGGTCGCGTCGGAACAAGAAATTCTCCATGAGCGTCGCTGGTCTGGCAACCGCTGCAAGCGCTTCCATCATCGGCATGGCACCGGCTAACGCAGCAATGGACGATGTCGCCGCCCCTGCCGCCTCTTCGAGCTCCAGCAGCACTGCCTCGAGCAGCTCAGCTGGCTCATACACCGTGCAGTCCGGTGACACGCCTGCATCCATCGCCAGCTCACAGGGCGTATCGCTGGACTCACTGTTGAGCGCCAATGGCCTGAGCACCTCTAGCGTCATCTATCCGGGAGATGAACTTCAGCTATCCGGCGATGCTTCCTCCACAGAGAGTGCACCTGCCGCAGAAAGCGCAGGCGTAGGCCCAGAATCCAGTGGAACGACCTCCACCGCTGACGCCGGCGACACCAATAGCACCGTTCAAACCGCTTCCGCCACAAGCTCAGGTTCAGGTACGACCGCCGCTACAAGCGCAGCAGTCGACATCGTCAATTCAGGCGCTTCCTACCAGTACGGTGGCAACGGTCCAAGCGCTTACGATTGCTCCGGGTTCACTAAAGCAGCATTTGCTGAAGCTGGCATCGAGCTACCACGTACCTCGAGCGCTCAGTTCAGCGGTGGTACCCAAGACAGCCTGTCCAACGTCCAGGAAGGCGATCTCGTCTTTTGGTCCAATAATGGTTCAGGCTCCGGCATTTACCACGTCGCCGTGTACATCGGTGACGGTAAGATCGCCCAGGCACGTAACCCAGAAGCCGGAATCACTATTGATTCTCTGGATCACTACGCACAGTACAACCCACCAATGAACACCGTGGCTCGTTACTAAACTGCCGCACGTTCTCCCATCGCTGCGCGGTGGCACCAAAGCTGGTGTCACCGCGCAGTAGGTTAACCACCGAGAAGAACCGGCCTTGTAGTACTGCTGCCTAAATTTGATATACCTGGACTATGACAACACAGATTTCAGCCCTGCTGACCCCTGCCCCAAGCACTGCGTTCGAACGTGGCACCATTACACGGCGCGCAGTCCGCCCGGATGACGTCTTGATTAAAATCGCCTACGCCGGTATCTGTCATTCTGATATTCACAATGCTCGAGATGAGTGGGCCCCTGGCATGTATCCCATGGTCCCAGGCCATGAAATTGCCGGCATCGTCACCGAGATCGGCAAAAACGTAACCAAGTTCAAGGTCGGCGATCGGGTAGGCGTTGGATGTTTTGTGGATTCCTGCGGCCAGTGTGAACCGTGCCGTACAGGAGAAGAGCAGTTCTGTGACCAAGGCGCGGTCATGACGTATAACAGCAAAGACTATGACGGTGAGATCACCTACGGTGGCTACTCGACTCATATCGTGGTCAAGCAGGATTATGTCCTCCACATCCCAGAGGCCATTGCTTTTGAGACCGCTGCTCCCCTGCTGTGCGCCGGTATCACCACATACTCTCCATTGCGGCATTGGAAAACCGGTCCCGGTATGAACGTAGCGGTAATTGGTATGGGCGGTCTGGGCCATATGGCCGTCCAATACGCACACGCTATGGGCGCTCACGTCACCATCATTTCGCAGACACGTTCCAAAGAAGATGATGGTCGACACTTCGGTGCCAACGACTATCGTGCCACCAGTGAAGAAGGCACGCTCAAAGCCTTACGCGGCACGTTTGATCTGATCATCAATACTGTCTCGGCAGATATCAATGTCGATGCTCTCCTGAAAACTCTCAAGCTCGATGGCACCATGGTGTTCGTAGGACTACCTGAGAACTCACAATCATTTAGCGTTTTCTCACTGACTTCACAGCGGCGCTCGCTAACCGGCTCCAATATCGGTGGGATCAAGGAGACCCAAGAGATGTTGGACTTCTCAGCAGAACACGGGATTACTTCCCAGGTAGAAGTCATCAGTGCTGATGATGTTGATGAAGCCTACGAGCGTGTGGTGCGTTCGGATGTACGCTACCGGTTCGTGATCGACGCGACCACGATCTAAGCCTCGATGA
>NZ_JAKDKW010000135.1 GCF_030453185.1 Yaniella sp.
TTGAGAATGACATGCGCCGAAGCTCCGAAACCCAGTCGGGCGTGATCCACCGAGATCGAATAGCCGGTGATGACGCCGTTCTTCTGAAGGTGTTGCAAGCGAGAATAACAGTGGGCTCGGGAGACATGGACTTTCTCTGCGAGCGCGGTGATAGAAATCCGCCCGTCGTCAGCTAACGCCGAGATGATTCGCCGATCGATCGTCTCCAATTGCGCAGCTTCAGTACTGCGTTGATCCTCGGACATTCCATCTCCAAAATGTAGGCGTTAACCGACTCATTGCGTCAATCTGTACACAATCTTATGGTGATGCTGAAAAAATGTCTGCATTTTGTGATTTGCGTCCTACTTTTCGTTCGTAGTGGTCATACTGGTGTTTACAGTATTCGCATCCGAATTGAAGGACGTGCCAGTCATGATGTCTGAGAATGCACAGCCTGATCCCACAGGTGAGAAAGTCAAGAGACTTGGAATCAGCCTCGAGGACTATCTGCTGCCAACTCACGGCCGGATTCAGATGATTTCTGAATCCGGTGAACTCCTGTCAGTAGATGAGCAGGGTTCCACACCCGGTCACGAATACCCCATGCCAACTGCTCAAGAGTTGCTTGACGGGTATCGTCAGCTGGTGATTGGCCGTCGCGTCAACGACCAGAACTATGCACTGGTGCGCCAGGGACGCATGGCCGTTTATCCCTCGTCCCACGGGCAAGAAGCATCTGAAGTTGCGGCAGCACTGTGCCTCGAGCCCCGCGACTGGCTGTTCCCCACCTACCGCGACACCGTAGCCGTATTAGCGCGCGGCGTTGATCCAATGCAGGTGATGACCAACTTCCGGGGAGACTGGCACCAAGGTTACAACCCGCATGAACACAACACTTCGGTTCAGTCAACGCCTCTCACCACACAACTCCTGCACGCCGTTGGGATGGCGCAAGCCGCTCGGTTGAAGGGCGAAGAAATGGTGGTTCTGGGCATGGTTGGCGACGGTGGTACTTCTGAAGGTGACTTCCACGAAGCCTTGAACTTTGCGTCAGTATTCAAACTGCCGGTGATCTTCTTTGTACAGAACAACAAGTATGCGATCTCTGTGCCACTTTCTCGCCAAACAGCCGCACCATCATTAGCCCATAAGGCAGTCGGCTATGGCATGGCCGGCGAATTAGTCGATGGCAATGATTTGGCCGCGCTGCTTGCCGTGCTCGGACGCGCCGTCAAACTCTGTCGTGAAGGTCGTGGACCCTTCCTCGTTGAAGCTGACACCTATCGGATGCAGTCGCATACCAATGCCGATGACGCCACTCGATACCGGGAAGGCGAAGAAGTTGATGAGTGGACACAAAGAGATCCACTGCAACGCATGCGCACCTATTTGAAGAATGAGGGTGCACTGACCGAAGACCTTGAGGCTCAGTACACTTCGGATGCTGAGGCAGTCGCAACCTCCCTACGCGATGCCATGGGACAAGACGCTGAGCTGAACCCGTTAGACCTCTTCGACCACGTGTACACGGTGCAGACCCCACAGTTGGCCGAACAACGAGCACAGCTGGCCGAAGAATTATCCCGCGAAGCACACACCGAGCACCAGGGCTAAGAGGAGCAGAACATGAGCAAAGATAAATCAACTCTCAGCTTTGCCGCCGCGTTGAACGCAGCACTGGCCGATGAGATGTCGAGCGATGAGATGGTCGTGGTCTTTGGTGAAGATGTTGGCACCCTGGGAGGGGTTTTCCGCATCACCGAAGGCTTGAGCCAACAATTCGGCGAAGATCGGTGTTTCGACACTCCCTTGGCTGAGTCCGGCATTGCAGGCACCGCCATCGGCATGGGGCTGGGCGGCGTGCGGCCCGTCATCGAAATGCAGTTCGATGCCTTTGCGTATCCTGCATTTCAGCAGATCGTCAGCCATATGGCCAAAATGCGCAACAGAACCAAGGGGGCCGCATCACTACCGATTACCGTGCGCATCCCCTACGGCGGCGGGATCGGTGGCGTGGAACATCACTGCGATTCCTCAGAGTCGTACTATGCCCACACTCCGGGGCTCAAGGTGTACACGCCGGCCTCGGTAGAAGACGCCTACCTGATGTTGCGGGCAGCTATCCGGCTGGATGATCCGGTGATTTTCATGGAGCCCAAGAAACTGTACTGGTCCAAGGCCGAGATCTCGCTCGAGGAGCTTCGACAGGAATTCAACACACGATGGGCACAAGTCGAGGCCCAACGTGAGCACGGCGAACCATATGCTCGTGCTGGCGTTGCCCGTACCGGCGAGGATGTCACACTGGTCTCCTATGGTCCATCGGTCGTGACCTGTTTGGCCGCCGCTGAGGCAGCAGCGAAAGAAGGTCGCAGCGTCGAAGTCATCGACCTGCGCACCATCAATCCCTTGGATGAAGCAACCATCACTGCCTCGGTCACGAAAACTGGCCGCGCCATTGTGGTTGCCGAACCACAAGGATTCACTTCGGTAGCCTCCGAAGTGGTGGCACGTATTCAGCAGCGTTGCTTTCATTCTTTAGCGGCACCGGTGCTGCGGGTGACCGGGTTCGACATCCCCTATCCACCACCCATGCTGGAGAAATATCATCTACCGAATGTGGACCGGATCTTGGACGCCATCGACGATTTGCAATGGGATGACACACCCGTGGACTTCTCCACCACTTCCACCGCAGGAGGGCACTGATGAGCACACAAATTTTTAACCTCCCCGACCTGGGTGAAGGCCTCACGGAAGCCGACCTCGTCAACTGGTTAGTCGAAGAGGGCCAGACCATTTCCGTCGACCAGCCGATCGCCGAAGTCGAAACGGCCAAAGCTCTCGTCGAAGTTCCATCGCCGTATGGCGGTACCGTCCTGACTCTGCATGGCAAACCAGGGGAAACACTGATGGTCGGCAATCCGTTGATAACCGTCGGTGATGACGCCGCACAATCATCTGAACAACCTGGCGCACTGGACTATCGCGAAGAGGAACAAGCAGGAATTGCAGTTCCTGAGGAAACCGACGACGAATCCTCCGGAAGTGTGCTGATTGGTTATGGCACTTCTGGTGGAGGAACTTCAGGGCGCACCCGCGCGCCCAAACGTGCAGCAACACCAACGAAACCCCAAACAGATCAGCCGGCTACTGTCGCAGCATCCTCGGCACCTCGGGTCATTTCTCCGTTAGTGCGTCAGCTCGCAAAACGAAACAATATCGATGTAACGCATCTGTCCGGCAGCGGTCAGGGTGGCATTATTGTTCGCGCCGATGTCCTGGCTGCTATCGATGCCCCAACTGCCTCATCACAGCCTGAAGCGACCGCTGTAGAGACAGACGACCGCGATGCCCGGTCCGGTCTGACCATCGTCGAGCGCGTTCCAATGACCGGCGTTCGCAAAATGGTTGCAGAGCAAATGGTGCGTTCGAGAACCAACATTCCAGAAGCCACCGCCTGGCTGGATGTCGATGTCACAGAACTTATCGAGCTACGGGCACG
>NZ_JAKDKW010000136.1 GCF_030453185.1 Yaniella sp.
ACGACATCGCCGTCTTGCATCAGGTAGTCCTTACCTTCAAGGCGAACCTTCCCTTTTGCCTTAGCTTCGGCCATCGAACCGGCGTCAAGCAAGTCTGCGAACGAGACGATCTCGGCGCGGATGAAGCCTCGCTGGAAGTCAGTGTGAATGACCCCGGCAGCTTCTGGAGCGGTATCGCCCTTATTGATAGTCCAAGCGCGGGCTTCTTTTGGCCCAGCGGTCAGGTAGGTCTGCAGGCCTAGCGTTTCGAAGCCAACGCGTGCGAGCTGGTCCATACCGGATTCTTCACGGCCTGCCATCTCGAGCATTTCTTGGGCTTCTTCCTCTGACATTTCTACGAGTTCGGATTCGAACTGGGCGTCGAGGAAGACAGCACGTGCAGGAGCAACCAGATCAGCGAGTTCTTGCTGTTTGGCCTCGTCAGCCAAGATGTCATCATCGGAGTTGAAGACGTAAATGAAGGGTTTTGCAGTAAGCAGGTTGAGTTCCTGCAGGTGTTCCATCTCCAGCTTGTCGGAGTCGATGGAAGAAAAGATAGTGTCGCCGCGTTCTAGAACGGCTTGTGCTGCAACCATGGCGTCCAGGACGGCTTTATCCTGTTTCTTGCCTTTGACTTCTTTTTCAACGCGTGGGATGGCTCGTTCTAAGGTCTGCATATCCGCAAGGACCAACTCAGTGTTAATGGTTTCCATATCGGAGCTGGGGTCAATTTTGCCGTCGACGTGAATCACATCGGAGTCTTCGAATACTCGAACGACCTGTGCGATGGCGGATGATTCGCGAATGTTGGCGAGGAATTGGTTCCCTAGGCCTTCACCTTCGGAAGCACCTTTGACGATGCCGGCGATGTCAACGAAAGATACGGTTGCCGGCAGGATTTTTTGGGAGCCAAAGATCCCTGCTAGCTGGTCCAGGCGCTGGTCCTTGAGATCGACTATTCCAACGTTCGGGTCGATGGTTGCGAACGGGTAGTTCGCGGCAAGAACCGTCTGGCGAGTAAGGGCATTAAAGAGCGTTGACTTACCTACGTTAGGCAGTCCGACAAAACCAATTGATAAAGACACGGCGCCTACTCTACCTTGTCGAAAATGTCTCGTGCTCACGTGTGCCTGTTTTTGAAATTGACAGCAGAATGGCGCCTGGCCGATGGCCTGTGTTAGCAACGGATCATCGGCCAGGCTGGGTGGTTTATTCGACGAGCTTGCCGTCGGCACTGACCTCACGGATGAGGGCACTGATGTCTTCAGGCACCGGTGCGATCTCTTCTCGAGTGACGCCTTCGGTTGGTGACCAGACCAGGTTGACCTGCATGGCGGGGTCCATGTCTGGGTAGTCGCTGCGGTTATGGCAGCCACGCGTCTCGCGACGTTCCAGTGCTGCTTCCAACGTGGCCCGCGCAGATAGTGCCGAGGATTTTAGATCGTATGCGTGGGCTAAGTCTTGGAATCCGGCGATATCCGGGTGAATCCCGATATTGGCCATGCGTGCTTCAATTTCATCAAGCTGTGCCAAGCCAGCAGTGAGTCCTGCTTCGGTTCGCACGACGCCAGCATATTCGGTCATCATGTCGCGTATCGCACGTTGCAGGGCGCGGACATTTTCTGTGCCGTCGGCAGCGAGGAGTCGATCCACTTCACCGCGGGCTCTTGCTATGGCTTTTGCCGACCGAGTTTGTGCAGGCAGGTTGACTGAATAATGTGCAGCGGCCTGTCCGACGATGCGTCCGAATACCAGCAGTTCGATCAGGGAGTTGCCGCCCAAGCGATTCGCACCGTGCAGACCGCTGGATGCTTCACCGATTACGTAGAGACCGGCGACGTCGGTGGAATGGTCTTCGGGGCGCACCCAAACCCCGCCCATTGAGTAGTGTGCGGTCGGTGCGATTTCAATGGGCTCACGGGTCACATCGAGCATCTGTACTTCCATCATGGTTTGGTACACCCGCGGTAGCCGTTCCAGGATCACTTCGCGCGGTAGGTGCGATAGGTCGAGCCAGACGCCGCCTTTTTCCGTCCCGCGGCCTTCTTTGATCTCGGTATAGGCTGCGAGCGCGACACGGTCACGGGTGGAGAGTTCCATGCGCTCTGGGTCGTAGCGTTCCATGAACCGCTCCCCCAGTGCGTTGCGTAGGATGCCACCTTCGCCTCTCGCTGCCTCCGAGATGAGTGTTCCTGCCGCATTTTCTGGCTCAATAATGCCTGACGGGTGGAACTGTACGAGTTCTGGATCGCGGAGACGCGCGCCTGCTTCGACTGCCAGTCGGAACGAGTCACCAGTATTCTCGTCACGGCGAGATGAAGTTCGGCGCCAAATTCGGTTATGGCCTCCGGCCGCAAGAATTACAGCGTCTGCATGAATGAGGTATCGCTTGCCATCATTGACGTCGAAACCATAGGCACCGAAGACCGTGTTGCCTTCGGTGAGGATATCGGTGATGTACACAGTATCGAGGATGCCGATATCGAGTTGCTCACTGCGCTTGACCAGGCTGCGCTGGATTTCTAGGCCGGTGTAATCACCAGCAAATGCGGTGCGGCGGAAGGTATGAGCCCCAAAGAAACGCTGCGAGATTCGCCCATCTTCTTCACGCGCAAAACCCATGCCGTAGCGTTCCAGATCGGCTATGCCTTGTTCTGCACCTTTGGCCACGATCTCAACGGTCTGGGGATCCGCGAGGTAGTAGCTCTCTTTAATCGTGTCTGCTGCGTGCTGCTGCCAGGAATCTTCTTCATCCATGGTTGCCAGTGCCGCATTAATCCCGCCGGCCGCCAATGAGGTGTGAGCGTCATGGCGTGGACGTTTTCCCACAGCTAGGACATCGACACCGAGTTCGGCCAATTCGATGGCAGCACGAAGGCCTGATCCTCCGGTACCGATGACCAACACACTGGTAGAAATTTGCTGTTCTTGGGTTTTATTCTTCAACATGCTCCAACGCTAAGAACCTAGGGCATGATCAGTCCAATGAATTATCTGACTCGTTTCGATGCAGATATGCTATGAACATGAACCTTGAACAGTTGCAGAGTTTTCTGACCGTGGCCGAAACCGGTCATTTCACCAACGCAGCAGCGGAATTGCACGTTGCTCAACCCACGTTGAGTCGCCACATCTCGACCTTGGAAACTGAGCTCGGATCCGAACTCTTCAACCGCGCTAGGGGCAACATCACATTGACGGCGGCCGGAGAAACCCTTTTGCCGGTGGCCTCTCGCATGCTGGCCGATGCAGAACACATTCGATTCCAGATGCAAGAACTGGCCGGTTTGCGACGCGGCAGAGTCAGACTCGGGGCACCACCCAGTATGTGCGTTTCTGTTGTAGCCGAAGTGGTCGGACCCTATCACCAGGCCTATCCAGGAGTTGATTTGCACCTG
>NZ_JAKDKW010000137.1 GCF_030453185.1 Yaniella sp.
GGGTCAGATGTCATGCTCCAAGCCTAACAACACCCTGCCATTAAGGGAGCGGCACGGCTACGATGGAGTTATGCGTTCTTCACAAGCTCGAGTCCGTGTTGCCCGCGTGCATGCCGACACCGGGCGGACCCACCGTGCCGACACTCTCGCCGTCGAGGAGCCGCTCGAGATACGCGTTAATGGCACACGTTTAGCGGTCACCATGCGCACGCCCGTACATGATTTCTCCTTGGCCGTGGGCTTCGCCTTGTCCGAGGGCATCATCAACTCGGCCGAAGACGTGTTCAGGGTTCGCTACTGCCAAAAGGATCAAGGCCCCAAAGGTTTGAACCCGCACACGCAAGCGCAGCCGCACGACTCCGCTGACGGCAACGGTCTGGCCAGCGAACTTGCCCCACCATTAGGGCTCGGGGCATTTTCCGGAACCGAATCGGCGTTGCAGAACACTTCGGATAACGTCGTCGACATCACGCTCGCGCCACACGTTGTGCCCCCGTCTGCCGCTGTGCAGCGTCAGCTGGTCGTGAATTCATCGTGTGGTCTGTGCGGGCGTCAATCTCTGGACGAGGTGCATCAGAACGGTTGCTATCCCATTGACGAACGCTCTAATTTTAGGCTCGATGAGCCCACGGTCATGGGTCTGCCTGATCAACTGAGCGAGGATCAAAAAGTTTTCGCCAAAACCGGTGGCCTCCACGGCGCCGGGCTCTACGATGTCGAGACCGGCAGGATGCTGGTGGTGCGTGAGGATGTTGGCCGACACAACGCCGTGGACAAGGTTCTCGGCTGGGCCTTAATGGAAGGCTTACTCCCGTTAAGCGACAAGGTGTTGGTGACCTCATCGCGCGCGAGTTTCGAACTGGTGCAAAAGGCGGCCATGGCTGGCGTACCCATGCTTGTGGCGGTTTCTGCGCCGTCATCGCTTGCTGTTGAACTGGCGAAAGAGTCTTCCATGACCCTGGTTGGCTTCACTCGTGGCCACCGTTGCGTCATCTATGCGGGGGAGGAGCGTATCGTCCCGCCGGCTGCCGATGGCGCCTCAGCATCTATGGATGTTCCCGACGACGCCGCGAACAGCGCATAGTTACAGTGCAAGGTAAATTGTCTTAAAGGAGTTCTTCAACCCCAAAGAACCCTGCACCCGACCTATGTCGAATGCAGGACACTCTGATCAGCAATCGCGAGCGCGAAAGTCAGTTTTGCCAGAAGTAGTTTTGGCGCGGCTCTTGGGCAGGATCGATCAGTGGGTGGAGCTTGAATCGGACTTCTCCGTTGACCCGTTCGATTTGCAACATGTTGGCGTGCAGCGCTTTATGGTGATGCGAACACATCATTAATCCGTTTTCGGTGCTGGTCTCGCCGTTGTTCGACCAGTATGTGATGTGATGGAGTTCGCACCAGGCCGCCGGCCAGTGACATCCGGGCACAGCACACCCTCGATCACGTGCCAAAATCGCGCGACGGATCGCCTCGGTAAATTGTCGCTGCTTTCGCCCTATCGACAACACTTGACGCTGTCCAGTTAATGTCACGGGAGAGACACTGACATTGCACATCATCCGCAAGATCGTGTCTGGCGGTATATATGGTGTGTATATCCCTTGGGAGATTCGAGGTTGGAGCCGGTCGAGATTCTCATCGTTCAGTACTTCGTTGAGGTTGGTAGTTTTGGGCGGCGGGAACACAATTTCTGCGCCCTCGCCTTCATCATCCACTGCCGATTCGGCCGATGTATTGGCAAGCTCTGCCTCGGCGAGGTATGCCAGGAGTTGTTCACGTTTCACAGCCGTGATGTCCGGGAGTAGCTCTGCCAGTTCGGTGTGCAAGTGCTGCATCAGTGTCGGATAGTCGGCGAGCACTACAACCTGACTGTGTGCGCCGCTGGAACCTCGCAGATTCGAGTTTTCCAGGTTAGCCAATGCGAACTTCAGAGCATCCCGAATCGCATGCATAGACCGTTGACCGCGGGTTCGACTATCGAAGTCGTCATCTTCATCCTTCGCCCGCGGATTATTCGCCAAGGACTCTACGGTGCTCATCACTTCATTGCCTTCAGCATCCACGATGATCGACCACTTATACGCATCCGGATTCCCACGAACCGGCCCCTCACACCACACGTTATGCATCGCTTCAGTTTGACGCGGCGTGAAATTTTTATCCGGCGGATCGATCGAGGCAAGCACATCCTTCTTGCGGCGCCCAACATACCGGCCGAATTCTTCGGGTGTTGTGTGCTCAATTTTTGAGGCCAGGTCCTTTTCGATCACCGTCCGCAACCGTTGTCGGAAGTTCTGATCCTTCCCTGCGGATTCGGCTTCCTTATCCAGTTGTTCGAGCATATTCAACGCTGAGGATAACTTCGTAGGGTGGAGCGTGCCTTTGGCTTGCAGTGCCCCGAGCAGCGGCAGTTTGGTCTGCCCGACGACGATATTCTCATCACGTTCTGGATCCGAAGCGCGCGCCGGCGTCATCGCTGCAGCAATCTTGGTGCGCCCGGATGCCTCGTAGGCTCGCAGCCCATGGGTTTTCGCGATCAGGTCGTTCGCGTCGCGAAACGGTGTCTTCCCTTCGGATAGATCAACCGTCTCGCGCAGCTTCGGGTCATTGAACGCATCCTGGAGCAATCCCGCAAATCGATGCTGCAACGGTGACAATGCCCGCACTGTCTCTTCGAACTTCAAAGACCGCTGCAACACACCGTTGGTGGGGACGTCTTCCTCCCTGGTGTCAAGTTCTTTCGCCGCACCACGAATCACGTCATGGAGTTGATCAGGGGTGACGCTATCCCAGGCCACACGCCCATCAATGATCGGCAGATCAAGCGTGTCGAGCACACTCACTGCCTCATTGGTCGTGGTCATCGGGTCGTCACCTCCATTCGTGATCGATTGGACACCATCATGGAGAAAAACGTTCTGCAGCGGATCGCGAGTCTAAGGTTCTGTGGATAAGTCGAACTGGACGAAAAACATTGACGAATTCTCCACAACCTGGCAGTGAGACCTGGCTTACAGCGTGACTTGGTATTACTTTATTGGGAAACACCTTTCTCACTCACTCGAAAGCGCCTTGATGCCACGTCTCCTGAAGCAGCCTGTCCCGAGTCGTATTTTTGCCAGTCTGGCCGCATTGACCCTATGTGTGGTTCTTGCCGGTTGTTCAAATGACGACGACGCCGAACTCGACGAGACGATGGATGCCTCTGAGATCGAATCCGCGGAGTACGTTCCAGCTTCAGCTGATGGCCCCGCACAGAATGTCCCCGAGCCCAAACTTCCAGCTGTTGCGACAGAAAATACCGAAGAAGGCGCCGAAGCGACACTGAAATATTTTTGGGA
>NZ_JAKDKW010000014.1 GCF_030453185.1 Yaniella sp.
CCCATGAAGGTCAATTCCCGGATGGTCCGGGTCGTAGAAGGCTGTTGGCACGGGTTTGGTGGCATCCCAATTGGAGATGTCGATGACGTAGCGCGGATCCCAAGGCTCAGCCCAGCCGAGCAGTTCCAACACCCGGTCGAGGATCATCGCGGTGAAACCCCAGACCAGTGTGCCGCCAACGGTGAAAGCGGGGGTACCGTAGCGGTGCTTTGATGAGCGATCGCTGGCCACAGCGGTCACTCTAAGTTTCGGGTTCACCAGGTCACCTACCGGTACCCGGAAGACCCGCGTAGCCTCTTCGGTGGTGATCATTTCGTTGTCATCGGGATGTTGCCACCATCCAAGCACCGGCGTCACTTGGAAATTTGTGACCGGTAACGGCAGCACCGGTAACGTACCGATAGGAATAATGCCCTTTGGGTCAACGCCAGTTTCCTCTTGTGTTTCGCGAATCGCACACGCCGTCGCATCGACGTCGTTGAGTTCGAGTCCGCCACCGGGAAATGAGACTTGACCAGGATGATTGCGCAACACCATCGACCGCTGGGTGAGCAACACGTCGAGTTCTTTGGGCACAATCGTTCGGTCGAACGTAGCTGGTCGGTCGTCCATGGAACCGAAAAGGAGTAGCACCGAGGCGTCTCGCGGATTGACCAGCGAAGCCAGATCATAGGGCCATGTCGCGGAGTGATCCGGCAGGGCAGCTGAGGGAGAGACAGTCACCCGGTTCACAATATTCTGGTTGACTTCACCGTGGGTGTGTACCAATGCTAGCAAGTCAGCCAGCGCACCATCGAGTTGCATTAGGCCTCCCACTCATAGCCGGCCGCGCGCAGGTCGGCGCGGGAGGCACCAGCCACTAGTGCTTCGTGAATATGCTCACGCCCGGGCGCGAGTTCATAAGAGAGCAATTCTTTGGCGGCTACGGGATTGATCTCACCGATCCCGGCCGAAGGGCACCATTTTGCTACCGGGCAGGCTCCGCAGGCCGGGCGTTTGGCATGACAGATGCGTCGTCCTAAGAAAATCACCCGGTGCGATAATTCGGTGTAATCCTTGCGTTCAAACAGCTCAGCAATGTCACGCTCGACAATGTTCGCGTTGGTCGAATCGGTCCAGCCGAAGCGATTTGCCAACCGGATGACGTGGGTGTCGGTCGTAATCCCGGGGACACCGAATACATTACCCAACACTACGAAGGCTGTTTTGCGCCCCACACCCGGCAGCTTCACCAGGTCTTCCAGCGTGTTGGGTACGTCGCCCTCGTGGCCTTCAACGAGCGCTTGGGAGAGCCCCAGCAAGGCACGCGCCTTGTTTTTATAGAACCCGGTGGAACGAACGAGGTCCTGCAGGTCTGTTTCTTGCGCTTGAGCCATGGCATGGGCATCCGGGTACCGTTCAAATAGTGTCGGCGTCACGGAGTTCACTCGAATATCAGTGGTCTGGGCACTCAACACGGTTGCCACCAAGAGCTCGAAGGGGTTGGAGAAATCGAGTTCGGCGTGCGCATACGGAAAGGTTTCCCCCAGCACCCGATAGATTTTGCGGGCCCTGCGCTTCTTGGCCAACGGCGTTTCGTCTGTCACGATCATCCCTTTCTTCACCGGTGCTGGTTTTCACCCACCTATCTGCTTCATCTTAGGCCGACGACGGCGACCAACACCGAACCGTTGCCACGTGCGGCTCCAGGACCGCTCATCGCACATTTGATAGCCGTTCAGCGCACCCTCGGTTTGAATGAGCTTAGAAAACGCCCTACCATGACCCTAGATGTGATACCGATCACGAACCAAAGGAGCCTCATGGTCACCACGCATGAACAGGAAACCACCCAGCGAGCCCGCGACTTGTATGCACAAGCCGAACAGAGCTCACAGGATTACTGGGCGGATCGCGCGCGCAACGAAGTCTATTGGGACACCCCCTTTACCGAAGTACTCGATTGGTCCAATCCCCCGTTTGCCCGATGGTTTGCTGATGGCACCACAAACGCTTGCTACAACGCGGTGGACCGCCACGTCGAAGCCGGCAATGGCGACCGCGTAGCCCTCTACTTTGAAGGCGAACCCGGCGACACAGATGCCGTCACCTACGCCGACCTTCAAGCTCGAGTATCCCAGACAGCCAACGCGCTGGAATCACTAGGCGTGACCAAGGGCGACCGGGTGGCAATCTACCTGCCAATGCTGGTCGAATCCGTCGTATCGATTCTGGCCTGTGCCCGAATCGGCGCTGTGCACTCAGTCGTCTTCGGCGGGTTCTCTGCCGAAGCTCTGCGCTCGCGGATCGACGATGCCGAAGCCAAGGTGGTCATCACCGCCGATGGTTCATTCCGCCGTGGCAAACCGAATATGCTCAAGCCCATTGTTGACAACGCTCTCGCCGCAGAAGGGCACACCGTAGAGCACGTGCTGGTGGTGAACCGCAACAAGGAGGAGATCAACTGGGTTGAGGGACGCGATAAATGGTTCCACGAAGTCGTTGCCGACCAACCGACATCTCATCAGATCGCCTGGCATGAAGCAGAACACCCGCTGTTTATCCTCTACACCTCGGGAACAACCGGCCAGCCGAAAGGTATCCTGCACACCACCGGTGGCTATCTCACACAAGTCACCGCGACAGCACGTGACACCTTCGATTTACAACCAGAAACCGACGTGTTCTGGTGTACAGCCGACGTCGGCTGGGTCACCGGTCATTCCTATATTGTGTACGGTCCACTGTCCAACGGTGCCACGCAGGTGCTCTACGAAGGTACCCCTGATACTCCACATCGTGATCGCTGGTGGAAAATCGTCGAAAAATACGGCGTCACGATCCTGTACACGGCACCCACGGCTATTCGTAGTGCCATGAAATGGGGTCGCGATATCCCTGATCGTCACGACCTATCTTCAATCCGCCTCTTGGGCTCGGTGGGTGAAGCAATCAACCCGGAAGCCTGGGATTGGTACCGTGAAGTTATCGGCGATAACAACGGCGCCGGAACGGTCGACGCTGACGGCAACGTCACTCCCGGCCCTCGCCAAGCGGACTCCGTGCCCATCGCTGACACCTGGTGGCAGACGGAAACCGGGGCACATATTCTCACCCCGTTGCCCGCTTTAACTCCCGCGGAACTCAAACCTGGCTCAGCCCAGCGCGCGGTACCTGGCGTTTCTGTTGATGTGGTCGACGACACCGGCGAGACCATGCAGGATACCAGCCAAGGCTTTTTGGTTATCCGTGAACCATGGCCGGCTATGGCACGCACCATATGGGGCGATGACGACCGTTTCGTAAACACTTACTGGTCGCGCTTTGACAACACGTATTTTGCTGGTGACGGCGCTCGCTTCGATGAAGACGGCGACATCTGGCTGCTTGGCCGAGTTGACGACGTCATGAACATTTCCGGTCACCGCCTGTCAACGACTGAGATCGAATCTGCGCTGGTTTCCAATGAGCTGGTTGCCGAAGCAGCAGTGGTCGGGGCCGCGGATGCTACGACCGGTCAGGCTATCTACGGCTTTGTCATTTTAACTGATGAGGCCGAAGGTACTGACCCGAAGGAAGCAGAAGAACAGCTGCGCAATCATGTTGGCACTCACATTGGACCGATTGCCAAGCCAAAACGGATTCTGGTGACCACTGATCTGCCGAAAACTCGCTCAGGTAAGATCATGCGTCGCCTGCTCAAGGATGCCGCAGAAGGTCAGACCGAGGCTGATCCAACCGCACTGGCCACACTGGCTGACCCCGCGGTGATGGAAGAAATCCTCTCGGGCATGAAAGGCTAGGCTCTCCACCTGAGTTTCTAGCCCTCAAACGCCTCGGCCGCAACCAATATTGGTTGCGGCCGAGGCATTTATTTCTGTGTTGAATTATGTTCGGCGGCTTCGGAGTTCCTCATCACCGAACTCACCGGATACATCATCCGGGTTGCGTTGCAGGTGGATCACGGCTGCAATGACACCACCAAAGACGGTGACACATGCAATGATCATCATTGTGATTGAGATCGCGGTCATGACTTGACCTCCTGTCCGGATTCATCGGCAGCAGCATGTTTGCCCTGCATTGAATCACTGGCATCTAAGGGGTATTCGTTTTCGGAGTGCTCGGCGTACAGTGCCGAGTCCTTCGCCCAGGGCAGGAGTGACAAGATGAATCCGATCACGATCAGACTCACGGCCATGCCCCAACCGAAGGTGTTGATGTACCAATTCGGCAGCTCGCCGTATGGTTCGTCGGCCGTCATCTGGCCAATGAATTCCAGGACCAACGTGTAGGCCAGCACGATCGGCAAGACCAGACCGATCAAGATTTTATAGATCGTGCCCAGTCTGAACGAAGACACCTTGTTGAGGTGCGTAACGATGCGATCGAGGCGTCTGAGTAACCATGAGACGGCAACGACGGCCACCAGAGCAGCGGCAACGATGCCGAATTGGTTGACAAAGTAGTCGGAGACATCGAGCAGGTGTATTCCCGAAGTTGTCCCGAAACCAACCAGCGACAGCAAGGCGAGACCGACGCCGAAGGTGGAGACTACCGTCACCCGTGACCAACCGGTCTTGTCTTTGATAGCAGACAGCGTGACTTCCAGAATCGAAATCATCGATGTGAATCCGGCGAACAGTAGCGAGCCGAAGAACAATATTCCAATGACTGGCCCTAGACCAAGCGGTGCTTGCGAGATGATCTCTGGGAAGGCCACGAATGCCAAGCCGATACCGGAGGTCACCACTTCGCCGACTTCTACTCCAGCTGATTGTGCCATAAATCCGAGTGCTGAGAAGACACCGATACCCGCCAAAATTTCAAAACCGGAGTTCGAGAAACCGACAACCATACCCGAACCGGTCAAGTTCGTGCGTTTTTTCAGGTAGGAGGAGTACGTGATCATAATGCCGAAGCCAACAGACAACGAGAAGAAAATCTGGCCGTAGGCTGCAATCCACACGCCCGGATCCAGCAGAGCTGCCCAATTTGGTGTAAACAAGGCATCCAAACCGCTAAATGCTCCATCGAGCGTCAAAGCAATACCGACCAAGACTAGGAACATGACCACCAAAATTGGTATGCCAATAGCCGAGGCGATACCGATACCACGTCGAACTCCTAGGCCCAACACAATAAGTACTGCTACCCAGATAGCCAGCATCGGCCAGAAGACTCCCGGCACGATGGTGAAATCCAAGGATGGAGTATCTGACATTTGCAGATACTCCTCAAAGAAGAATGCATTCGCGTCATCGCCCCAGGCTTCTGTGGAGGAGAAGAAAATGTAACTGGCGGCCCACCCAAGAATGGCCGCGTAGTACAGCCCGATGACCACACAGATCAGAGCTTTCCACCAGCCAATGGTCTCGGTCCATTTAGCTAGCCGTCGGAAAGCTAACGGCGGCGACCCCTTAAATCGGTGTCCGATTGCGTAATCAAAGAAGAGCAACGGGATACCGGCCGAGAGCAACGCAACGAGGTACGGAATGATGAAAGCCCCGCCACCATTTTCATAGGCGATATACGGGAAGCGCCAAATATTCCCCAGCCCGATCGCGGAACCCATGGCGGCCAGGATGAAAATCCAGCGGCCACCAAACGCCTCGCGCTCATGGGACTTAACTGGCGCTGGAGCAGTTTGAGAGGACATGTTTACCCCTTGTTGGACATGTGATGTGAGTTGAAGTCAGAAGTGACTTACAACACTCAGGTTACGCCGTGTTGCCCTCGAGAACAATGCCCGCGACACGTCCGGTGCGTCTGGCGAGTCCGGTATCGACTACTGCAAGCAGTCCCCTGTCGAAACTGGATCAGATAAATACGGTGCATCATCGACGTACCCGGAGATTTCCTCGGCAGTGAGCGCGTAGCCAACCTCGGTGTCTGAAGCACGCGCGAAGATGACGCCCGCAACAGAGCCTTCTTCATCGACGAGCGCTCCACCAGAATTACCCTGTCGGACATCAGCCGATACTTGATACACCTCGCGTAGCTGCGGATTCTCATCGTAGATATTGGCTACCGTCGCTGGGCCTCGCGCCTGCACTTCCGCGCCCGTGATCTGGTGGGGACCACCCGACGGGTAGCCCAGCACAAAGGCTGACTCGCCCGGATCAATAACATCGCCAAATTCTGCGGCAGGAAGATCAGCCTGAGGTAGTGCTATCACTGCGACGTCGACTTCTGGATCAAAGGCCACAACTTCACCAGTGAATAACTGTCCGTCATGGCTTTCAACCTGCGGCGACTCCACACCG
This sequence comes from Yaniella sp., assembly GCF_030453185.1. Classification (GTDB taxonomy): domain Bacteria; phylum Actinomycetota; class Actinomycetes; order Actinomycetales; family Micrococcaceae; genus Yaniella. The sequence goes on from NZ_JAKDKW010000014.1 coordinate 6,246, forward strand.
GCGACCACGTGTGCATTCGTCAGCACGCGGTCATGTGTCAGAGCAAAACCAGATCCCGTTTGGCTCTGCCCACACCCGTAGGCGCTTCCGGTAATCCGCACGGACGACACACTGGATTCCTCGACTGCCGCCGTTGGCTCCTGCCGAGTCTGCTCGACTTCTTCGGTTTCTTCGCCTGCTAAATCCAGTTCTGGCAGTTCTGAGGAGTCCAACACTTGGGCTCGAGCCTCAGCAATCCAGACCCGTGCAGCTTCTGGCGTGAGGTCCGTGGTAACTGCAACGATGCGCGATTCTTTCAGCGCACTGGTAATGCCCGGCACGCCAACCGAAGCAACAGAGAAAGCAATGAGCGAAATAAGCAGCCCTGCCACGGCGGTATTGCTGATCGCGCCTAAAAGTCTGTCGATGGCTCGCATGACAGGATGGCTGATGTGGAGCCGCAGCCTGCCACCAATCTTGCGACCTAGCCACATCCCAAACCAGATCAATACGGCAGTGACGGCCACCATCGTAATGATTCGAATGACGCCGGCAGGCACAAGTTCAACAATCAACGGCATGAGAAATAACCCGCCGAACACTCCGGCGATGGCACCGGCGACTGTTCCCATAGTGACCCAAAAGCCACGGCGAAAGCCGATGACGATGACAACGACGAGCACAAGGACAAGTGCCCAGTCAAGCAAGGAGAACCCTATAATGAGCCACCGTCCCATCGACCGTTCTTGGGGTGGTTACCGTGGACTAAGCGTAACCGGTTTTCATATTGTCTCAGAATGGCCTTGCCGATAGCGTAGTATTTTGGCCGAATTTTGGACTATCGTGGAGGGATAATTCGTCATCCGTTGTGACGATTTCCACATGGCCTTCTACATTCGATAGAATCGGCTAGAAGCCCACGCCGAAACACACTAGGATTTATGTGCCCGAATCGGCATGTAACGGCATTCCACAATGAGCTACTCAGTTTCGGCAAGAGAATGAAGTCGGCCCACAAGGCCAGTAAGGAAACTACAAACCATGGATTTAGACGTATTGCGCAACGCGCCGCTCTTCACCCACCTCGATGAGGAAGTATTCAGCGCTCTTACCGCGGAGCTGACCGAAGTTGAGCTTTCCCGCGGCGCATCAGTGTTCCACGAAGGTGACGATGGAGATCAGCTATACGTCATTTTGTCCGGAAAGATTAAACTGGGGCGCACCGCACCTGACGGTCGCGAAAACCTTCTCGCTATCCTCGGCCCTGGAGAGGTATTCGGCGAAATGGCGCTGTTCAATCCTGCGCCTCGCTCCGCCTCAGCTACCGCTGTATCTGCGACCAGCCTGGCCGGTCTGCGTCACGAAAACCTGCGGAAAGTCATTTACTCTTCCCCAGAAGTCTCGATGCAACTTCTGGGCGCTTTGGCCCGTCGCTTGTCACGCACGAATGAGTCCTTGGCTGACCTGGTCTTCTCGGATGTACCAGGACGCGTTGCTAAAGCGCTACTCGATCTTGCAGATCGCTTTGGCCGTCCAACTGCTGATGGTCTCCTGGTTGCTCACGATCTCACCCAGGAAGAACTCGCCCAGCTGGTCGGCGCGTCACGCGAAACCGTGAATAAGGCACTTGCCGAGTTCGTTCAGCGTGACTGGTTGCGCTTGGAAAACCGCGCCGTCATCGTATTGGATCTGCAGCGTTTGCGTCAGCGTGCACGCTAACCAGTAACCAGAATTAAAGCGTATGAGTCGAAGGAATTCCTTCGACTCATACGCTTTAAGGTACCTCGTGGATTAGGTGGTTAGTCAGTGACCTTGACGATCATTTCAACTTCCACTGGAGCATTCATCGGCAGCATCGCTACACCGACAGCAGAGCGTGCGTGAGTTCCGGTGTCCTGGAAAATTTCAGCCAAGAACTCCGACGCACCATTAACTACGACGTGCTGTTCAGCAAAATCTGAAGCGGAAGAGACAAAACCAACTACTTTCGTAATCTGCGAGATCTTATCCAAATCTCCGACTTCTGCTTTGATCGCAGCTAGCGCGTTCAGGACACAAGTACGTGCCAATCTGGCAGCATCTTCGGTGCTAACCGTCTCGCCAACTTTCCCCGTTCCGGTAAGCTTGCCGTCGACCAGCGGGAGCTGACCCGAGGTGTACACATTGTCACCATCGCGCATGGTCGGAACGTAAGCGGCAAGCGGCTTTCCAACCGCGGGCAGGGTATAACCTGCTGCTTCGATGCGCTGTTCAATAACGGACATATTGCTCCTTCCTTAGGCTTTTGGACGTTTCAGATACGCTACGGGAGCGTTGCCATCTGGCCCCGGGATAACGGTGACTAATTCCCAGCCGTCGTCACCCCACTGATCAAGAATTTGTTTCGTTGCATGGATCACCAATGGAAGAGTGGCGTATTCCCACTTCTGTGTATTGCTCATACCTTAACCGTATCTTGCGCCGAGAGCTTTGGGACAGATTTGATCTTGTCGATCCGGTAGACTCCTCGCATGGCCAAAACGACGTCCTCAGGTACTTCTGTGCTTAAAAGCAACTCCGTGCTGTCGAAACTGCTCGCCTTTTTTGGTATCTCAGCTTTGCTGGGCGCCATTGGTGCGGGCATGATGCTTCCAGCCGGAATGCTGTCCGGAGCAGCTTCACAAGTCGGCACCGAGATGCTGGATAAGCTGCCAGCAGAACTTAATGAAGAGCCCATGTCCACGCCGTCTTCCATCTTGGATCAGGACGGCAACGAAATCGCGACCTTTTATGCTGAAGATCGGACTCCGGTGGAGCTCGATCAAATTTCAGATCACATGATTGACGCGATTATCGCCATCGAAGATGAACGTTTTTACGATCACTCCGGTGTTGATGGCGAGGGACTTGCTCGCGCGACGGTGCACAACGTCACCTCGGATACTCAGCAGGGCGCTTCCACTTTGACTCAGCAGTACGTAAACAACGTTTTGGTCAACTACCAAAATCTCAACGGGCTCCGCACGACCGTTTCTGGTAGCAAAGAAATTCCGGACAAGATTCGCGAAATGAAGCTGGCTGTGGCGGTCGAAAAGGATATGACCAAAGACGAGATTCTTGAGGGCTACCTCAATATCGTCCTGTTTTCCGGCCGCACCTACGGAGTCGAATCTGCCGCCCGGCTGTTCTTCAACAAGTCTGCCGCGGATCTCAGTATTTCTGAATCAGCTCTTTTGGCGGGTCTGGTCCAGTCTCCCAATGCCCTGAATCCTGATGCCAACCCAGAAGGTGCGATGCAGCGTCGTGACCTGGTGTTGGGCAATATGTACCGGCAAGATCGTATTACTAAAGAGGAATATGAAGAGGCCGTGGCTTCCGACGTTGCAGACCAGTTGGATATGACCCCCCTTCCATCCGGTTGCATGTATGCCAAAGACGGTTTCGAGTATTTCTGCGACTACGTTCAACGCCTGGTCCGGGCTGATCCAGCGTTTGGGCCGGACGTAGATTCCCGTCAACGGATGCTTGATCGTGGTGGCCTCCAAATCACGACGACCTTGGACTCGGAACTGCAGCAGGCTGCTGTGGAAACCGCTCGAGAGAATGTTCCAGCCGGTGAAAACGAAGGTGTTGGTGCCTCGATCGTTACGGTCCAGCAAGAAACCGGCGACATCAAGACCATGGCGCAAAATACCGAATATACGGTGAGCACTGAGACCGAGGGAGAAACCTCTCTGAACTTCGGGGTCGATCAATCCTGGGGCGGAGGCGGTGGCTTCCAAGCTGGCTCGACACTGAAGCCTTTCGTTGCCATGGCATGGATGGGGGCCGGAAACTCCATGCGAGACACCGTTGATGCCTCCCGTAATAACTATGATGGCGCGCGGTTCCCTGCATACTGTCTTGACGGCGGCTACGCCAAAATCGGTAGCGACGGCTGGCGTCCTCGAAACGCAATTGCCGACATGCACAAAACGATGCGCATGGATTATGGCCTGTACTGGTCTATTAACACCGCTACCGTTGCTGCAGCGTACGAGACCGACCTGTGCTCGATCACAGATATCACAACCGCAGCCGGTATTGAAGGAGGCGGGACCGACTCTGGACCGCTTGATCCTTCAAACCCGTCGTTCGTCTTGGGCGCCTATGAAGTGTCCCCACTAACTATGGCAGCAGCGTACTCGACGCTGGGCTCTGGCGGCACCTACTGTGAACCACGCGCTATTGAATCAATCGTTGATGCTGAAGGCGAGGAATACAGCGTTCCACCGGTCCAGTGCTCCCCCGGTTCTCTCAACCCGGAGAATATTAAAGAACTCAACAACACGTTGACACAACTGGCGGATGAACGCATAGCCGAGGGCGAGCTCGATTTCCCAATTGCAGGTAAGACCGGTACCAACAACTACGAGTCTTCGACCTGGTTCATTGGCTACACCTCAGATCTGTCGACAGCTTCATGGGTTGGAAACTATAACGGCATCGGACCCGAACACACACTGCGCGGACAAACCATTGGCGGTCGGTACTTCGAAGACGCCTGGGGCTCGCTCATCGCCGGTCCGATGTGGGTTGACTACATGAAGGTCGCCGGACCGAAATATGAAACAGCAGAATTCCCGGAATTCGATGGTCCAACCGGCAACCCTCGCACCATGGAGTCCAGCGGTGGCGGCTCGTCAAATAACGACGATTCCGACTCTGACTCAGATTCCGATTCCGATTCCGGAGACGACGAGAATACAGACAACGATACTTCCGAAGAACCATCAGACGATAGCAATGACGAGTCTTCAGGAGACGAAGACTAGTGTCTGAAACCTCAGGATGGCCGCGCCGGATTGCTTCCGGCGCGGCCACACTTTTTACTGCAACAACTCTTGCCGGGGCAGCAGCGACAGCATTCGGCATGATCTCAGCGCGCCAATTCGGTGTTCGATATGAGACACTGCCACTGCTACCCGCAGGTCAGGAACCATATCGGATCCTGCACGTTGGCGACATGCATCTGGTTGCAGGAGACCGAAAGAAAATTGCCTTCGTACGACGTCTCGCGGAGCTGCAACCAGACCTGGTGGTGAACACCGGAGACAACCCGGGTGGAGTCAACGCCGTCGACGACGTCGTCGAGGCCTTGTCTCCCCTCTTGGATACCCCCGGGGTGTTTGTTCCCGGGTCCAATGATTTTTACGGTCCGAAACCAGCCAACCCGCTGCGATATTTGCGCGCCCCCTCAGATTTTCACGGGGCTCCCGAAGCGCTGCAGCCCATCAATGTCGGCGCAATGTTTGAGACTTTTACCAAAGCTGGGAAATGGCATCGCATTGGCAATAAATCCATGACCTTGACGGCGCGCGATGATCTCATCATCAATTTCGCCGGCACCCACGACGCACACATGCAGGCTGACGCATGGCCAGGATTTGACCACGCTGACCCAGCCGCACAGTTGAATATTGCTGTCACGCACGCGCCATATCGACGGGTACTCGATGCAGCAGTTGCCGATGGCGCCGACCTCGTTTTCGCCGGGCACACACACGGCGGCCAGGTGGCCCTCCCCCGCTATGGTGCGATCGTAACGAACTGTGATCTGCCGACCGGTTTGGCGTCTTCGGTATTCCGGTGGCGGTCGCATGGCGCAGCCGGGCTCGTCAATGTAACGGCCGGCATCGGAACCTCACCAAAGGTTCCACTCCGCACCTTTTGTCCACCGGAGGCCGTAGTGATCGACCTGGTGGCTCGCGGTTAGTTGAAGGCTCGGCCAGTCAGCCGCCGATATGCTTCCAGGTAGCGCTGCGCCGTCTTCTCAACGACGTCGTCAGGAAGTTCTGGTGGTGGCGCATCCGATGCCTGGTCCCAACCGGATGCCTCCGAGGCGAGCCAGTCGCGCACAAACTGCTTGTCGAATGATTCCTGAGCCTGACCGGGACGGTAGAGTTCGGCATCCCAGAATCGGGAAGAATCCGGCGTCAGGACTTCATCGCCCAGAGTCATCACGCCGTGTTCGTCGACGCCGTACTCCACTTTGGTGTCTGCCAAGATGATGCCTGCTTCACGTGCTATCCGTTCGGCGGCGCTGTACAGCTGCAAGGTCTTGACCCGAATAACATTGGCTGCCTCTTGACCGATACGTTCGGTCATTTCAGCAAAGCTAATGTTTTCGTCATGGTCGCCCACTGCTGCTTTGGCCGAGGGCGTGAAGATCGCGGGTTCAAGTTTCGAACCGTCCACGAGACCAGCCGGAAGGTCAATACCGGTGATCTGACCATTTGTACGATACTCGGCGAGCCCCGAACCGGTGAGATATCCCCGGGCTATCGCTTCAATAGGGAACATCTCTAAACGCTTGACGACCATGGCGCGCCCGGAGACCGCAGCGGGTACTTCGGTAGAAACCACATGGTTGGCCACACCGAGTTCATCTGCCAGACGCTCAAACCACCACAGCGACAGCTGCGTCAGTATTTTGCCCTTATCGGGAATGCCAGGCGCCAGGATGTGGTCGAAGGCCGAGATCCTATCGGTGGCTACCACCAAGAGGGTGTCGGATGCGCCGGGCGCTGAGTCCTCGGGTTCATACAGGTTCCGGACTTTTCCGGAGTAGATGTGTCGCCAGCCCGGAAGTTGTACTGCGGTTTCGGTCATACCTAGGCTCCTGGAATAGTGATGTCGCCGCTGATGGCTTTGGCCGCGATATCAGTGCGGTAATGACCGTTTGGCACGGAGATGTGTTCAACGGCCGCATAGGCTGAGTCTCGAGCTGTTGCCAGATCGTCACCGGTAGCAACCACGGTCAGGAGTCGTCCTCCGGAGGCAGTGAACTCACCGCTGGAGCCAGCAGTCGTCCCGGCGTGCAGGATCGAGACTCCCTCGAGCTTTGCGGCTTCGGCTACCCCGGTGATCTGGGCGCCGGCTTGTGGCGCTTCCGGGTACCCTTCTGCGGCCATCACCACACCCACGGCACTGTGGTCGTGGAATGTAATGGTTGGGAAGGTGGCCCGCAGTTTGCCGTCGGCGGCCGCCTTGAGCAATTGGCCCAGCGGAGTCTTGAGTCGCGCCAACACCGGCTGGGTTTCTGGATCCCCAAAACGGGCGTTGAATTCGATGACCTGAATGCCCTTGTTCGTGACAGTTAGCCCGCAGTACAAGACACCGGTGAACGGGGTGCCGCGGTCGGCCATTTCTTTCAACACCGGCCGAGCGACCTGCTCCATGACGTCGTCGGTAAAGTTTTCGGGAAGCCATTCGAGCGGCGTATAGGCGCCCATACCCCCGGTGTTGGCACCCTCGTCATCGTTGAATACACGTTTGAAGTCCTGGGCGGGCGTCATTGCCACGCCGTCGGCTCCGTCCGCGATCACAAAAACTGAAACTTCCGGGCCTTCAAGGAACTCTTCGACAAGGACCGGATCGCCACCGGAAAAAATGTCGCGGCCGTGGGCAATTGCTGCGTCGCGGTCGGAGGTAACGATGACGCCTTTGCCAGCGGCTAGGCCGTCGTCCTTGACCACGTAGGGTGCATCGAACTCGTCCAGAGCCGCTTCAAGTTGTTCCAGATTGACCGCAGTTTTAGCGTCTCCGGTTGGAACTCCAGCAGCGTGCATCACTTCTTTGGCAAACGCCTTGGACGATTCCAGTTTCGCGGCCTGGTGGGTTGGTCCAAACACCGCGAAACCGGCGGCTTGGAGGGCATTCGTAACGCCAGCGGCCAGCAGAGCCTCGGGCCCTACGACCACCAGGTCTGGTTGGAGTTCCTGGCAGAGTTCTACGACAAGTTGCGGCGAGGACACGTCAATGGGATAGACGGGAACTTCTTTGGCGATACCGGCATTGCCGGGCGCACAGCGCACCTCGGATACCACTGGATCGGCGCGGAGGGCTTGCACAATTGCGTGTTCACGGCCACCTGGGCCCAAGACTAATGTTTTCACGCCTCTTAGCGTAGTCGTTCTAGCATGGCTATTGGCCGGTATGTCTGAAATTTATGCAAAACCGCCCGGCCGGGACACCAACTAGACTTCGGGGTATGGCATTTCAACGACACCACTTACCCTACGGCCGGGGGCCCGGCCTGCCCCCGTGGCTTCGCGTTGTCTACTTATGGCTCTTAATTACTCTTGGCAGCTCCTTCGTTTCATGGGTTGGATTCCGCGCCTTCGCCGGGGCGACCCGCGGAGACATGGCGCCGGCTCTGCTCTCCTTGGGCATCGGTATGCTGGCCGCAACGATTATCACCTGGGCCATTTACCGTCGAAAATCCAAACGCTAGGAGACTTCCATGTCCGGTCCGATTCGCGCCACTGACGTCGAACAGTTGGCCACAGCCAGTCGAAACGGGTTTATTGAAAACCGATTTTTTGGGTCGGCCGTCGTAGTGGATCCCGAGGGGATTATTATCGCCGGAGTCGGTGATCCATCGGCGGGAGTCTATGGGCGTTCGGTGTTGAAACCCTTTCAAGCGATTGCTTCGTTACGCTGCGGGGCCGATCTTGCCGGTGAAGGCCTGGCTTTAGCAGCCGGTTCGCATATTGGCTCACCGTGGCACCAGGATATTGCTGCCGACGTGCTGGCACAGGCCGGATTGAGCGCTGCGGACTTGAAATGTTCGGCCGTCTATCCCTCGTCGGCGTCACAGGTTGCTGCGGCTGCTTTGCAGATGGCCCCGATCCCGCTAGAACGCACCCCGCTGGCGCATAACTGTTCGGGCAAGCACGCTGGTTTCCTCGCAGCCATGGTCGCCGCCGGAGCCGATCCGGCCACATACTTGGACGACGACGCACCGATACAGACCGAAGTGGTGCGCGTCTTAGAACAATACTGCGAAACCTCTATCACCCACACCGGGATTGATGGCTGCGGCGCACCCACCCCGGTGACGACGCTTGCCGCGCTGGCCAGAGGCTTTGGCAGGCTGGGACGTGCGGTGCACGATCGTAACGCAGAACTTCCGGCAGCAATGGTGGCTCGGGCAATGCTGGATTATCCCGAGGCTGTGCAGGGACAACATCGCAGCGACACCGTCATCCTGGAGTCCTTAGAGCTCTTTACCAAAACGGGGGCCGATGGTATCGTGGCGATGGCCGCTCCGGATGGGACGGCGGTAGCGGTATCGATGATTGATTCGACCCACCGAGCTACACATCTTGTGGCGTTGGTGCTGTTGGCCCAGTATGCGCCTGACGCCGTTGCGCTGGATGCCATGAGCGACGTCGTCGAGCACATTGCGCCACCCATTTACGGTGGCAACCAGCGGGTGGGCGGCATCAAGTTGAGCCCCGCAGTATTGAAACTATTGAAATGAGCCGGAGGCGTTTGTGGCACGACGGAAAATTGATGTTAGCAAGGGTGTAGCGGCGGTTCGACAATGGGCTGCCGATCCCGCTGCAGCGAGTCGTAGTGTCCGTGCGACGGCGGTCCGGTATTCCCTAGAAGAGCTTGCAACACTGGCACCGGGGCGTTCCGTGGAAGTGCGCGTACCACCGTTTGGTGTAACTCAGGTCATCGAGGGAACCGTTCATACTCGCGGCACGCCCGGCGCAGTGGTCGAAACTGATTCTGCCACGTGGCTATCGTTGATCACGGGACAAGTGACGTGGCAAGACGCGGTGAAAGCCGGCAGCATCGTTGCTTCCGGGCAGCGAACAGATTTGTCGTGGCTCTTACCATTGGTCAAACTGTAACCAGACTTGTGAGTAACCCCTTACGACAAGCGCTAGAATGAAGGGCACTATGGCTGACAGCACACCTCCACCCGCCGAATTTCAAGAACCCCAAGCGGACACCCCGCAGCAGATGGTCTTGCGTCGCGCCCCGAAGATCACGCCGTTTTTAGTATCAGGCGCCGTCCTGGGTGTCGTCGTCGCATTTTTCTGGGTGGCGATCATGGGTGGCACCCAAGAGTACTCGCAAACCCAAACGCTGTCCTTCTTCGCGGCCATCTTCGCCATCGTGGGACTAGCCATCAGCGCACTGTGGTGGATGGTTATTGACCGGCGCTCCAAACGCGCCATGGAAACCGTGTATGCACGCCCCACCGAGGATCCAGAAACCGCCGACGTGGCGCTAACCCAAGATGACTATGCGCAATGGTCGCATTTCCAACAGAACGAGCGCCTCGAGCAAGCCCGCCGTGAGCAGTTTGCCCAGGCAAAAGCCGATGCCAAAGCCAAAAAACATAGCAAACGGAAATAGTTGATGAGCGATATTCTTACGGACGATTCACCCAAAGACGCCTGCGGAGTTTTCGGGGTGTGGGCCCCGGGTGAAGAGGTTTCCAAACTCGCCTACTACGGCCTATTCTCACTTCAGCATCGCGGCCAAGAGTCAGCCGGCATCGCGGCCTCAACCGGGGAACGCATCTCCGTGTACAAAGACCTCGGGCTAGTATCCCAGGTTTTCGACGAGGCCACACTGTCCTCCTTAACCGGTCATATTGCGATTGGCCACTGCCGATATGGTTCCGAAGGCGCTGACAACTGGCGGTTCGCGCAACCGACACTTGGGGCTACCGCCGATGACCGCACAGTCGCCGTCGGCCTGAACGGTGCGCTGACCAACCGAAGCGAGGTCAAGGCCATGATTGCCGACCGGTTCGGAGACGTCGACTCAGGTGAAATCGCGCAGGGCAATAATTCCGATACCGCGTTGATCACCACGTTGTTGCACGGTCAACATGAGCGCCCTCTCGAAACAACGGCTCCCGAAGTTTTTGCTTCACTGGAGGGCGCGTTTTCGGTCGTCATGATGTCCGAAAATACGCTGTATGCAGCACGCGATCGACACGGTTTCCGACCGCTTGTGCTCGGACGACTGGCTAGTGGCTGGGTGGTTGCCTCCGAACAGGCCGCTCTGGCCACTACGGGCGCGACCTTTATCCGCGAAATTGCTCCCGGCGAGATGATCTGCATTGATGCCGACGGTGTCCGCTCCACCCGTTTCGCACAGCCTGAATTAGCGCGCTGCATTTTCGAGTACGTGTACGTGGCCCGTCCAGACGCTGCCATTAACGGACGCAGCGTATACGAATCACGTTTAGAAATGGGCCGCCAGCTGGCCCAAGAAAATGTGGCAGAGGCCGACGTTGTGGTGCCGGTGCCAGAGTCCGGGACACCGGCTGCCATCGGCTACGCCGAAGAATCCGGCATTCCACTGGGGCACGGCTTCGTCAAAAACTCGTATGTTGGCCGGACCTTCATTAAGCCGTCCCAAACTCTGCGCCAGTTAGGTATCCGGCTAAAACTCAATGTGCAGCCTTCGGTGGTCGCCGGAAAATCAGTGATCGTCGTCGACGATTCCATCGTACGCGGCAATACGCAGCGCCAGGTGGTAGCCATGTTGAAGGAAGCCGGTGCCCGAGAAGTCCACGTGAAGATTTCCTCCCCGCCGGTGCAGTGGCCGTGTTTTTATGGGATCGACTTCGCCACACGGGCAGAACTCATAGCAACCGGTGCCGGGATTGAAGAAATTCGGGCATCCGTTGGGGCCGACTCACTGGCCTATATTTCTCTGGAAGGCACCATTGCCGCAACACAACAGGATGAAGACACCCTGTGTACCGCCTGTTTCTCGGGCAACTACCCCACCGAAGTCCCCCAGCTGACCACAGACAGGAAATAACGTGACTGACAAAAACTTGGGCGAGCCGATCACCTACGCAGCCGCCGGTGTCGATGTACAGGCCGGCGACGACGCCGTTGAGCTCATGAAATCTGCGGTAACCGCAACCCATAGCAACCGAGTTCTGGGTGGTTTCGGTGGGTTTGCGGGCATGTGGGACGCCACCCCATTGACCAGCTACCGTCGTCCTGTACTCACTACTTCTACCGATGGTGTGGGTACCAAAGTTGCCATTGCCCAGGCCATGGATATCCATGACACGATCGGTCAAGACCTGGTGGGTATGGTCGTCGACGACATCGTTGTGGTCGGCGCGAAGCCGCTGTTCATGACCGACTACATCGCCACCGGCAAGGTCGTGGCGCAACGCGTTGCCGATATCGTCCGCGGCATTGCGACCGGATGCCAACTCGCTGATACCGCACTACTCGGTGGCGAAACAGCTGAGCACCCAGGCCTGTTGGCTGAAAACGAGTACGACGTTGCCGGGGCGGTCACCGGGGTTGTTGAAGCGGATAACATTCTCGGACCCGAACGTGTTCGTGCTTCAGACGTGGTCATCGCCATGGAGTCTTCTGGCGCCCACTCCAATGGTTTTTCACTGCTGCGCTCAATTGTGGCCGCTAAGGGCTGGAGCTGGGACCAGCATATCGACGAGTTCGGCCGAAGCCTCGGTGAGGAACTACTGGAGCCAACCCGGATCTATGCCAAAACGTGTTTGGGTTTGATTGATGAGCTCAATGCCGACGGAAAATTTGCGCTGCGCGGTTTCTCACACGTCACCGGTGGTGGTTTAGCCGCAAACCTGGCCCGCGTTTTACCGCAGGGCACGATGGCAACGATCGACCGTTCCACCTGGAAACTGCCCGCAGTATTCTCGGTGATGTCCGAAGCCGGACAGGTGCCGCGAGCTGATTTAGAACGCACGCTGAACCTGGGCGTAGGCATGGTCGCCGTCGTCTCCGCCGATGCCGCTGAAAAAGCGCTGACCTGGTTGAATGCTCATGGCGTGAAGTCCTGGCAAATTGGCGAAGTCGGGGCACTGGACAACGACGCTGCCACCGCGGGAGACGATTTCGTGCAGGGCGCCAAAGGTGTTGACGGCGGCGGTGTGCTGATGCACGGCGCCTACGCGCAGTAATTTTTTTCACCCAATAGACCCCAAACGGCGCCGCACTGATTGTGCGGCGCCGTTTGTTTGTCTGGGTGAAGCGGTAGTCTGAACTCCATGACAAACATTCAGCCCGGATACTCCGGCTAGCTTTGAAGGAGTCTGCCCATGTCCGAACTCGTACACGCCACAGTGCACGACACCATAGCAACGGTCACTCTCGATAATCCCGCCAAAATGGGCGCACTATCGGTGGCCGCGATGCGACAACTCAACGCAAAGTTCAAGGAGATTGGGCAACGCCAAGACATTCACGTGGTCATCTTGGCCTCGGAGGGCAAGGTATTTTCAGCCGGTCACGATTTGAGCGAAGTTCACGGTGCTGACGAGGACGCCCAGCGTGAAATTTTCGAAACCTGCACCGCTCTGATGTTAACCATTCAGGAAATTCCGCAACCCGTGATCGCTAAAGTGCACGGCCTCGCAACAGCAGCCGGATGCCAACTGGTGGCGACCTGTGACCTCGCGGTTGCTGGAGCATCGGCTCAGTTCGCCACCCCCGGCGTACGAATCGGCCTATTTTGTTCCACACCGATGGTTGCACTCAGCCGAGCCGTAGGCCGCAAAGTGGCCCTGCGGATGCTGCTGACCGGCGAACCACTCGTTGCCGACGACGCGCTGACCCACGGACTAGTTTCCCATGTGGCCAGCGACGAGGACCTCGACACCACGGTGCATGCTCTGGCTGAACACGTAGCCGAGGCTTCGGCCGCCACCGTAAGCATTGGCAAGCGAGCGTTTTACGAACAGATCAATGTATCGACCGTCGAAGCCTACGAGCACATGTCAGAAGTGATGACGCAAAACGCTATCATGCCGGATGCGCAAGAAGGCATCGGCGCCTTTCTCGAAAAACGTGAACCAATCTGGCAGCACCACAAGCCGCCAAAACTCTAATCTGCTAGATCGCGCAGTTCCGTTTTACGAATCTTACCGGTGGACGACCGCGGCAGTTCATCGATGAGGTGGAAAGCATCTGGCACTTTGAAACCGGCCAATTCGGTACGGCAATGTTCTCGCAAATCGTTGGACGTCACGGAGTCATTCACGACGACATACGCCACCGGACGCTCACCCCAGCGTTCGTCAGCAACACCGATCACGGCCGCATCAGACACCGCAGGGTGACCATGTAGCACCCCTTCGACCTCGATCGAAGAAATGTTCTCCCCACCGGAGATGATGATGTCTTTGAGTCGGTCCATCAACTGAATGTATCCGTCTGAGTGCTGTACCCCGATGTCACCGGTGTGGAACCAGCCTCCGGCAAACGATTCCTGGGTGGCTTCGGGGTTCTTGTAGTACCCCGCCATGATGCCGTTACCTCGAATGACGACTTCGCCTTGAGTTTCGCCGTCGGCCGGCAGTTGATTCCCCTGGGGGTCGACAACTGCCACCTGGGAGTTCTGGAGCATCGGCACACCCTGACGGGCCAGCTGACGAGCACGTTGTGTGACAGTCAGCTCAGCCCAGTGATCTTGCGCTTCATTAATGGTGGCCGGGCCGTAGGTTTCGGTTAACCCATAGACGTGCACGGGCATGATTCCGAGTTCCTCGAGTCCTTCGATCACCGACGGCGGCGGTGCCGAGGCAGCAGTGATCAACCTGACCGGATGTTCAAGTTTGCGAGCGCGCTCAGCGTCAATAATGGATGCTGCCACAATAGGCGCACCGCATAAGTGCGTAATGCCCTCATCGTCAAAAGCATCCCAGATGGCATCCTGACGGACGGCACGCAAACATACGTGTGTTGACGCGCTGGCCGTGGCACCCCAGGTCATAGTCCAGCCATTGCAGTGGAACATGGGAAGGGTCCACAGGTATTTCGAGGCCCCATCGAGACGATAATGTTGAGTGTTCCCCAGCGCAGCGAGGTAGGCACCGCGGTGAGTGTAAAGAACGCCCTTGGGCGGCCCCGTAGTTCCCGACGTGTAGTTGAGGGTAATAGCGTCAAGTTCGTTTGCGACGTCGTAAACAAACGTATTGTCTGGTGTTTGTTCCGGAGCTGCGGCCATAAAGTCGGCAAAGGTTGGAAGCTGACCCGTTGGTTCGACCCCGAATTCCTCGTCCACCAATTCGATAACGGCAGGCGGATTTTTCATGCTCGCGGCCGCATCAGAAACGACGTCAGCGACTTCTGAATCCACAAAAACGATCTGAGATTCGGCGTGTTCGAAAATATAGCCAAATTCGCGCCCTGCCAGTCTTGGATTCAACGGATTCAGCACAGCACCGATCAGTGGCACCGCATAGTGGGCCGCCAGCATTTCTGGGGTATTGGGTGCAACGAAACTCACCACTTGGCCCGGTTTGATGCTCTTCGCAAGGGCTCGGGCTAGCTGTTGTACTTCAGCTTCGAACTGGGCGTATGTGCGGCGACGTGTGCCGTAAATAACCGCTTCACGATCCGGAAAGGTCGCGGCGCTACGACCGAGAAAAGCCAGCGGGGTAAGGTTTTCATAACTGGCAGGTGAAGCTGTCGTGGTGGTTGCGCTCGTTGAGGTCACAGGTCGCCTTCCTTTGCGGGATAAATTTCGCAGTTGGTGGTACTCAGTTTACCTAGATAAGCCGAATTCTGAACCATATGGGTGCCAAGAGAGTGGACTTTTCCACACCGACGGACCAGGTCGCCGTTTTTCCACATAAAGACCGGCGCCATGTCGCGGTGCCCTGACAATGTAAGACACTGTGATGACCCGGATCCCAGGAGGTGGTCATGACATCCAGTACAGCAGCTGCTCCCAGCGTTAGCTTGTTGGCCGATACTATCTTTGCCAACGGCCTTGGTGCGAATCCCAACGGCTTGCTCTCTGAGGATGTTGATGCGGTAGAGGATCTTCTCCCGTTGCGTCAGCGGATGTCGCAGACCATGATGGCCGCCCACGATTCGGTAGACGACAAGCTTGGTTCGGAATTGGCCATGTGCAGCCTTGCAGAGCTCCAGGCTTTGCGAACACAGATCACATTGCGTGAGAAACAACTCCTGACCCACGAGACAGCCGACTTATTCGCGCCGATTGACCCCAAGGACCACGGATTTGTCGATTCCGTCAACCCAGACACCGATTCCACTGATGCTGCGGCTTCCGTTCCGGCAGAGAAGCTGTCCCTGGTGGAATACGTTCAGATTCGAGAAGAGAATGCCGATCTCGCAGGGATCGTCAGCACCCGTGCCACAGCGGATTTAGTCCAGTACTTACGCAATCCCGGGATCACACTGAAAATTCCTGGACAACATCGAGGACAAACTCCGCTAGCAGCTGCGATTTCATTCGTAGCTTCGACATTACGCCTGACCTTTGCTGCGGTGGATAAGCGGATCACTGCCGCCGCTGGGATGTGGCCGCAGATGAACTATCGAAACACAAAACTCGAAACACCGCGGCTGGCCTCCCAACTCGAACAAGGGCGTATCTCGTTGGAGACAGCTGCTGTTGCACAACAGAATCTCTCGGATATCAGACAGGCTATTCGACGGGCTGGAGGGGACCAGGCTACTGCTAATGATGTCGTCGCGCAGAAGGAGCATGAGTTTGTATATCATGCCCTGCGAAACAACCCACATACCTTTGCCCGCTATGCAAAATCGCGCAGCGACGCCGTCACGAATGGTCTCATCGGCCCTAAAAAGCCGTTGACGGATGATCAGCTCAAGCACGAGAAAGGCCTTTTTTATGAAGGCCCTATCGGCGACACACTGCATCGAGTCACAGCCATTATTGATCAGGGCGAGCTATTACATCTCAACGCGATCAGAGAACTTGCCAGCAAGCTGCATTCAACGGTCGCAAAGATGCAAGAACAACACGACAAGACATCGCCTGCTACGCCTCAGGGCTCCACCGATGAGATACATGACGCCGACGAAATGAGCAATCATCCTCGGATTACACCGGCCGATGTCGACCTGGGCATTGCCAAACTCTTCGACGGACGAACCACCGCTGAGCGCTGGCTCAACGCGATGATGGATTTCCTATCAGCAGGTTTGATACTACGTAAAACCTATGCACCGGACGCTACCGACGCAGAACAGCGAGGCCACGACGAAGCATTGATGAAGGCAGCTGAGCAATCTAACGTGTTAGCCGGTCTGCTCGGATTGGGGCCGACAGACACCGCTGAAACCGAGATTCACCCTCCGGATGCTGCAGATCGCACAGCCCCGAAGACCAAGGATCCTCTCGCCTCACTCATTCCACCCGGTTACCAACTTCTACGACCAAATCTCGATGTGATCGTAGAGATCTCGTTACAAGATCTTACTGGTACATCTCTCGAGAGCACGGTCGATGCTCCCCTACTCAAGGGAGACAACGCAAGCGAGGTAGCCAAAATCCTCGAGTTGCTCAAGCAACCACATCACTCAAGGTCCGCCCCGGTGGGGTCGCCTGGCAATGTCAAGATCGACTACGGATTAGCACGACAACAAGCATGTAGCAATAACATCATTCCGACGGTTTTAGGGTCTGCTTCACAGCCTCTCGACGTGGGACGGTCGCAACGCCTTTTCCCTCGGACAATCCGACGCGCACTCCATGTTCGTGACCGCGGTTGCGTTGTCCCAGGGTGCCCGATTCCTGCAGTCTGGTGCGAAGGTCACCACATAGAGCCCTGGGAACACGGAGGACAAACAAAACTGGCGAATGCGGCACTGGTGTGTCGCCATCATCACCGCGCTTCGCATAAGCAACTACTCCACATTCATATGGAACCTGACGGACACCCGTCAGTGAGCTTACCGCGGTCAATCGATCCAACTGAAACACGATATCGCAATGTTTTCTGGCAAAAGTAGAGTGACTAAGTCAAGGAGCGTAGAGAGAACCTCGCCAACCAAACCCGGTTCTTCGATACCACTTGCGACTTTAAACCATGAATACGGCTAAAGCGGAGGCTACTGGTATCGCGTTGATACAAGTGGCCCCCGCTTCTATAAGGTCGAGAAGCTCGAAGTGTTTGGAGAGTTAACTTACTTCTACTACTGCTAAGGCAGCAGTCCGAAGTTTTTCAGTTCCTGCTTCGTCGATTTCTAGTCCGTTGGTTGTTTCTTTGAGTACGACACCGTAATCGCGTTCGGCAGCTTCCCTATTAGTAAAGCCATCGAGCACGTCCGATAGAACTTTCTCGGCGTCGCGTTTCATCGGATGACCAAACCCGCCAGCGGACGGGACGGTAATCTGAACAGAATCTCCTGCTAGCAGCTCGCGACCAGTAACCTTCGATGGCCACGATTCTTCACCATCACGGCCAGGGTTCTTGATGATGGATGCGTTCCGACCCTCATGACCACCATATGCTCCCCATGGGACGTCTGATTCGTGGCGCTCACCCTCACAGGTAATAATGGTGTCTTCCAGGAAGGTGTTTTCGCGGACGATACCGATGCCGCCGCGGTACTCACCGGCAGCTGCTGGTTCTTCACGCAACTCGTAACGGTCGGTTCGCATTGGGAACCGCCACTCAAGCTCTTCGATCGGGTTATTTCTTGTGTTGGAAATGAGATTGTCAACTGAGTCTGGACCATCAGAGTTCTGGCGAGCACCATAGGAACCTTCATTGACTTCGAGATATACCCAGTATTCTTCGGCTTTCTTATCCCAACCCGAATACGACATGAAGTGGATGTGCGCAGAGTTACCGGCAGTTACTCGCTCTGGGATTACCGGAGCCAGTGCCTTTAGCGCTAAGTCCACTGCACGCTGTACTTGAGAGAAGCGTGAGAAGGTTGCTGCAGGATACTTCGGATTGAAGATTGTACCTTCCGGCGCAATGACCTTCAGAGGCTTGAGCATGCCCTCGTTTTGCGGAACAAAGACCGGGAATGCCATTTCGTCGAGGAACATCATGCGGGTAATAAAAGTGAATGCCGACACCGTGGTACCTTCGAATGCACAGTTATATGCGGTCGGTACCTGTAGAGACGAGCCGGTTAGATCATAGGTGATCTCGTCGCCTTCGACAATGACCTTGACGACGATCGGCAATTTCTTACCGTAGTTTCGTCCATCGTCATCTAGGTAGCCGACGTCGGTTTCGTACACTCCGTCAGGAATCTTGGCGATTTCTTGACGCAGCATGCGTTCAGAATAGTTGATCCATGATTGGCCAGCATCTTCAACAGCTTCCAGTCCGTACCGATCGATGAGCGACAGGTAGCGGTTACTGGCGAGGTTACAGGCAGCAATCATCGCCTGGAAGTCGCCTTCGTTGGAGGTTGGTGTGCGGGTGTTGTTGAGGATGTGTCGGATCAGTGATTCCTGACGCACGCCCTTCTCATACACCTTGACTGCACGGAAGATCGTTCCTTCGGATTGGATGTCTTGAATATCCACCATCAGCCCGGAGAATGCACCACCGTTGTCTATGATCTGTCCCGAAGCGCCGGAGAAGCCAACGAGTTCGCCTTCGTGGAAGATCGGCTGAATGATCGCGACGTCTGGTGAGTGCGTTGCGCCCAGATATGGGTCGTTGTGCAGAATGATATCGCCTTCGTGGATATCGTCGCCGAGCACCGAGATCACACCTCGGACGATTTTGGGCATGGATCCCATAAACATCGGTGTCGAGTCGGACTCTGCCAACACGTTGCCATCTCGGTCAAAGAGTCCCGCACCTAAGTCCTCGGACTCGCGGATAATCGAGGAATATGCCATACGGAACAGGACCGAGGCCATTTCCTTAGCCGCTGAGTTAAGAGCCCCACCGATAACACGCATCAGGATTGGTGTTGCGAGTTTCTCTTCAGTTTCGACCGCAGATGGGCAAGTAATCGCCAGGTTTCCTACCTCATCGACGACGCCGTGGAAGCCAGGAGGTACAACGACGGTCGAGTCATACTGTTCAATAATGACTGGACCAACAAACTCTGTCCCAACACCGAGTTTTTCACGTTCGTAGAACCCCGTATTGACCGTAGTTGGTTTGCCTTCAACATCGAAGGTCACCGGACGGGTCTCGACCAGGGCCGCTTCGAGTCCACCGGTGGTGTTCGGCAGTGGAGTCGGCAGTTCGTCCATCACGGCAGAGGCATCGACGCGGATGTTAATAACTTCGACGGTGCCGTTTTCGAACTTGTGGCCAAACTCTTCCAGGTGGGCCGCGTGGAATGCTTGCTCAACCTGTGTGAGCCACTGGTCATCAATCTTGCCCTTCGGTACGCTGAAACGAACTTCATAACCTTGGCCTTCATAACGGGCATCGGCGAGCCATTCGATTTTGCGTCGATCCTCGGAAATGCTCTCCGAATCCAACCGGGCAACTGCTCGTGCTTCGAGCTGTTCGTAGGATTTCTGAATTGAAGCGGTGTTAGCTTCATCGAAATTGAATCGTTCAGTAGCAACGTATTCGTAAGTTTCGTCAGTGGCGAGCAAGCCGATTGCTGCAATAATGCCTGGGCTCGCTGGGACCAATACTTTCGGCACTTCCAGCTCCGAAGCAATTTCACAGGCAAACAGCGCACCGGCGCCACCAGCTGCGACCAGGATGAAGTCGCGAGGGTCATAGCCTCGGCGTACTGAGTTCTGCTCGATAGCCTGCGTCATACCGAATTTTTGCACCTGCAGGGCACCGACAGCCGCTTCTTCAGCGGTCATGTTCATGCTGGAACCCAACGTATTGAACACGTCTCGGGCTGCTTTCAAATCCAAGTCCATTCCGGACCCGGCCAGGGGTCGGCCCGGACGCATCCGTCCCAAAAATGCTTGCGCGTCGGTCGATGTTGGTTCTGTACCACCGCGTCCGTAACACACCGGCCCTGGCGTAGCACCTGCCGATTGTGGGCCCACACGGAAGACACCGCCGGCATCTTGAAACGCGATTGAACCACCACCGGCACCGATGGTGTCGACATCGACCATTGGAATCATGGCCTGATAATCCCCGATTTTGGTGTCGAGGAGATGGCGCATGCGCAGCTCACCCTCGTATGCGACACCGATGTCGGCTGAGGTCCCACCAATATCCAGGGTCACCACATTATTGTGTCCAGATTGCTCAGCGGCCCACATGCCGCCGATGAGCCCACCGACCGGACCGGACATCATCAGAGAAACTGGGCGTCGTCCCGCATCGGCGATCGGAATCATACCGCCGGAGGACTGCATCATGAGAATATCGTGCTTGAAACCAAGTTTCTCGGCTTCTGTCTGCAAGCGGCGGAGGTACCGCGACACTTTTGGACCGACGTAGGCGTTCAGAGCAGTTGTAGAGAACCGTTCGTATTCGCGGTACAACGGAACAATATCGGATGAGAGCGAAAGATAAGCCTCGGGGAATTCTTCTTGAACAATCTCCCCGACACGGTGTTCGTGCGCTGGATTGAGGTAAGAGTGCAGCAGACACACCGCAATAGCTTCGACGCCGGCAGCTTTGAGCTCGCGAACGCGGGCACGCACTTCGTCGTCATCCAGTTCAACGAGAACGTCACCGCGTGGTGCAGTAATGCGTTCGTTGATAGTCAGACGGTGACGGCGCTTCACCAGCGGTTGCGTCTGCCAAGGCAGGTCCTGTTGCAGCGAAAAGTTGTACGGCTTCTTATGCCGTGCGATATGCAGGATGTCGCGGAAACCGTGGGTCGTGATCATCCCGACTTCAGCACCTTTGTGCGTGAGTGCGGTATTTGTGGGGACGGTCGTGGTGTGTACGAGCTGATCTATTTCGGAAAGTGGGACCCCAGCTTTTTCGCTGAGGCGTGCCAGGCCATTCAGGACGGCCTGTGATGGATCTTCCGGAGTTGAGGGAACTTTCTCGACAACGCTTACACGTTGTCCATCATCTAGGTAATAGAGGTCGGTGAATGTTCCACCGACGTCGACGCCGATTCTCTTCATGAGCATTCCTTTCGTCTGAGGCACAGCACCGGGAGTGAAATTCACGGCCCGCCTGAACTGTGATGCTGCTCACATAGCAACCTAGTTGCTTGAATAGCAACAAGCAATACTTTGACAAAAGTTTTTAATTCGCCTCGAAACCCTGATGTGAGCGCTCCCGAGTCCTTCGGCAGCGCTACTTACCACTCATGGCGCCGCCCCATACAAGGCCGCCGCGCTAATGTAGATGCCGCTCGGGGCATGACAAGGCATAGCGGCCAGGGAGACCGACAGTACAATCGACAATTTTGTGTTGCCCACCCACAAGCGAATGGACGTGGCGAGGTGACGCGCGCTCTAGGAGATTTTTTCGTCCAACCATTCAAGGGCCTGCTGCACACCGGTGTGCCAGCGGAATGTTGCACGCTCTTCACCACGGGTAGGGCCCCGGTTGATGACCCCGATGGGCTTTCGGTTGCGATCAGCTTCGAGCAGGATCCGATAACTGCTCATGACTGCCAAGGAAGAACCGACGACGATCAGAGCGCCCGACGACTCGAGCAACGCACTGATGGACTCCTTGCGCTGACGGGGAACGACCTCACCAAAATAGACGACGGTCGGTTTGAGCTTATCCGAGCCACAATTCAAACACTGCACCATTGTGAACTCGTCAACCCACCGCTGCGGGATGCGCGCGTCACCGTCGGGGTTAATATCAGCCTCGGTAATATGCCAGTCATCCGCCACACCGGTATTGGCCTCATGCAGCCGAATGCCAAATGCTTCACGATCTTCCTTCACCCCGCACACCAGACACTCGATTTCGTCCATCGAACCGTGCAGGGCAATCACTCGCCCCGGCTCGGTGTTGTGGCCCAACTGAGCATCAATGCCGTCTTGACTGCGCTGATGCAACCCATCAACATTCTGGGTCACCACCCCAGAAATGACACCCGATGCGTTCCAACGTGAAATAATGTCATGTCCCACGTGTGGAGTCGCATCGTACATATGTTGCCACCCCACAAACGAACGCGCCCAGTACCGGTGCCGAGCGGCGTCGTCGTGCAGAAATTCCTGATAAGTCATCGGCCGGGAATGCCGAAGTGAACCTTTGGGCCCGCGGTAGTCCGGAATGCCAGAATCTGTGGACATGCCGGCACCCGTGAGAATAAGCGGCTTGAGCCTGAGAAGCTGCCCGATGCCGGTGGACGCTACCTGCACGTTTTGATAGGGCGCCCTATCGTCGATGACGCGCTGAACCGAACGGATGGCTGCCTGATGCGTCGCGTACGCTGGGTGATCTTCCGAAATCGAAGAAGGCTCGAAAGAAATCGGCCGGTCAGATGAACGCGTCATCTCACCGTGCCGACTCTTTCAAGCTTCAAAAAAACCCTTCGAGAAGAGCGCCTACGAATGGGATGAGTCCTCGCCGAACCCATCCTCGTAGGGATCATACTTTTCCGCGTGTTCGGAGTACTCGTCGTGCTCGTCCTTATTGGGTTTGTTAGCGGATAGCTCTCGTTCCAGTGCTGCCAAATCGGTAGCTGGCGAGAAGTACTTCATGTCCCGTGCCTGACGGGTTGCCTTTGCCTTTTGACGGCCGCGCCCCATGAGCGTGACCCCCTTCGCGGTCTCTGTGTCCTCAAAAGCGGCAACATAAGGCCCATGCTGCCCTCGAGGTCTCAATTTTGTAATGGTTCGTGCTTACCAGGTTAACATGTTTGAGTAGAGTTCGCCCCTCGCCAGCTAAAATATGTCTGGTATAACCAGGGCTTTCGCTCTAGGATCAGCTAACAACCGGCAGAACCCTAGTGGCTCCGCGCAAATGCATGTGCCAACGGAGACTATGAATACTGCTGTCAGGAAGGATGATGGACCGGCATGACCCCAGCCGATAACCACCCCAACTCGGACCCCGGGTCTCCGCTGTCAGCTGAAGACCACGCTGCACCGACTCGACGTCAACTCCGTCAACAACAGGAGCGTCGTTCACGACGAAACTCGTGGATTATCTTTCTGTCGGTGCTTATCGTCATCCTCGCAGTCGTCATGTTCTTCGTCTACAGTTTCAGTTCCTCCGACAACAACGGCGCGGAACAACCGGAAGAAACCAGCACCCGAAACCCCTCCCCTGGCCTGGACGGCATCATTGCGACCAATGTTTCTCCGGAGAACTTCCTAGCCGGTGATTGCCTCGCCAATTACACCGACGCCGGAAGTCCTGCGGATATTGTCGAGTGTTCGACCCCGCATAATGCTCAGCTGGTAGGACGTCGCATGCATTCGCTTGAGATGTCACACCCCGGCGAGGAAGAACTGCTCGATGATTCCGAGACCTTCTGCGCGGACATCACCCTGCTGGAGAACACGCAAGCAACCTACTCGATCAACACGTCGAGGCCTTCGCAATACACCTGGGAGAACGAAGACGATCGTCGGATCGACTGCATCGTATCGACCAATGACGAAGCCAATTTTACTGAGTCGCTTGTCGAAAGCCCTGAGGTAGATGACCAGCGATCCAAAGATGAGCAGTCTGAGAGCCCTCTCCAAACCGCAGAGGACGCAGCCGCCGATGGTTCCCAGGACGACGCGGAAACTGCGTCACCTACCGAAGAAACCACCGACGACGCGTCCTAAGGCGCAGACTTTCTAGCCCGCTGAGGTTCTCGTTCCTAAGACGAGCCCCTCGCCGTCGGCGTCGGCGTCGACGGTGACCGTATCGCCATCAACGACGTCGCCGGCCAGGATGTTCTTGGCCAATTTATCTCCGATTTCCCGCTGCACCAGGCGCCTTAATGGACGGGCCCCGTAGGCGGGGTCATAACCGATCCGGGCCAACCATTCGGCGGCAGCAGGGGTAACTTCGAGACTGAGACGACGCTGTCGCAGGCGATCGGCCAACTGCTCAATCTGCAAATCCACAATCGAGACGAGATCACGAATGGTCAACGGATCGAAATGGATCATGTCATCGAGTCGGTTCAGGAATTCAGGCTTAAACGCCGCACGCACAGCCGCACCCACCCGGGCATGTTTATCCGCTTCATCGAGACTGGCATCCACCAGGTACTCCGATCCAAGGTTGGACGTCAGGATCAAGATCGTGTTGCGGAAGTCGACGGTGCGCCCCTGCCCATCGGTCAGTCGTCCGTCGTCGAGCACCTGCAACAAGATGTCGAAGATCTCAGGGTGAGCTTTCTCTACCTCGTCCAGCAGAATCACCGAGTACGGCCGACGTCGCACAGCCTCGGTCAATTGGCCACCTTCGTCGTACCCTACGTAGCCGGGAGGCGACCCCACCAGCCGGGCTACCGAGTGTTTCTCGGAGTACTCCGACATGTCTATGCGGACCATGGCGCGGTCGTCGTCGAATAAAAACTCGGCCAATGACTTGGCCAACTCCGTTTTCCCAACGCCCGTGGGCCCAAGGAACAGGAATGATCCAATGGGTCGATCTGGGTCTGAAACACCCGCACGCGAACGACGCACCGCATCCGATACCGTTTCAACGGCTTGGCGCTGGCCGATCAGCCGCTGGCCAATTTCTTCTTCCATGTGCAACAGTTTTTCTTGCTCGCTCGAGAGCATGCGCCCGGCCGGAATACCGGTCCAGGCTTCAATCACTTCGGCGATATCCTGGGCCGACACTTCTTCGGAGACCATGGGCGTCTCATCGGAAGGCACCTTGTGGTCGGCGGCTTCGGCTTCGGCAAGATCCTTTTCGACTTGCGGAATTTCGCCGTAGAGAATCCGTGAGGCTTCGGCAAGGTCGCCTTCGCGCTGAGCCCGCTCGGCAGCTGAACGGAGGCCGTCCAGGGTGACACGGAGGTCGCCGGCTTTGTTGAGGGAGGCCTTTTCGGCTTCCCATTTAGCGGTCATACCGGCTAGCGCTTCCTTGGTGTCCGCCAGTTCTGCGCGCAGTGCGGCCAGCCGCTCGATCGATCCGACGTCAGTTTCACCCTCGAGGGCGAGCTCTTCCATAGTCAACCGATCTGCGGCACGACGGAGTTGGTCGAGAGCCTCCGGCGCAGAATCGATCTCCATGCGCAACCGGGAGGCGGCTTCGTCCATGAGATCAATGGCCTTATCGGGAAGTTGACGACCAGTAATATATCGGTTCGACAGATTCGCTGCCGCAACCAGTGCGGTATCCGTGATGGCGACCTTGTGATGCGCCTCGTAGCGCTCTTTCAGGCCGCGTAGAATCGCAATCGTGTCGTCAACGGAGGGCTCCCCGACATAGACTTGCTGGAAACGCCGTTCCAGAGCCGGATCTTTTTCAATGTTTTCCCGAAACTCGTCCAGGGTGGTGGCACCGATCAGTCGTAGTTGACCGCGAGCCAGCATCGGCTTGAGCATATTTCCGGCGTCCATGGAGCCTTCCGCGGCCCCTGCGCCAACTACCGTATGTAACTCGTCAATGAACGTCACGATCTCGCCGTCGGCCGCAGCTATTTCCTCGAGCACGGCTTTGAGACGTTCTTCGAATTCGCCGCGATATTTCGCACCGGCGACCATCGCTCCGAGATCCAGCGAAATCAAGCGTTTGCCGCGCAGCGATTCGGGTACATCTGCGGCAACAATCCGCTGTGCGAGACCTTCGACGACGGCGGTTTTGCCGACGCCTGGGTCACCGATCAACACCGGGTTGTTCTTGGTGCGGCGCGATAACACCTGGATGAGACGACGCACCTCGGCGTCCCGGCCGATAACCGGGTCAAGTTTGCCAGAAGCGGCTATCTCGGTCAGGTCAGTGCCGTATTGTTCAAGCGACTGAAACGTCCCTTCGGGATCCTTTGAGGTGACCTTCGTATCGCCGCGAACCGACTTCATGGCTGCGCTGAGAGCTTCTGCCGTAGCGCCTGAGTCCCGAAGACCCTGGCCCGTATCGCTGGTGTCAGCAGCCAATCCCAGCAACAAGTGCTCGGTGGAAACGAATTGGTCGTGGTTGTTCTGTGCCCAGGTTTGAGCAGCTGAAATGACCGCTACGCCGGCACGTGATAGCTGAGCTTCAGCTACCGAAGATCCCGACACTTTGGGCAGTGCCGCAATCTGGCTCGAGGCCCGGGTGGATACTGCGTCTGGGTCAATATTTGCAGCTTTGAGCACTGCCACCGCTACCGATTCGCGCTGGTCCATGAGCGCCTTGAGTAAATGCGCGGGCTCAATTTGTGGGTTCCCCGCGGTGGAGGCGTTCATGGCCGCAGCAGAAAGCGCCTCCTGTGATTTCGTAGTGAATTGAATATTCATCGATTCTCCTTGCTCCCGGTCTCCCGGGAATCCAAAAACCTAAACTTGAGTATACTTAACTCAACCTATTTTTGGTCAAGAATATTCCGAAATTGTGCGCCCAATATTAGTCAGCTGTGGGTTCGTCCGAGGTTTCTGCTGCGGAACTCTCGTCCTCGGGGCTCGGTGAGGCGCTGGCCTCATCTTGGAAGGTCTCTTGCAGCTTCTCTGCTTGAGCCCCAAACATTTCCTGGGCCTGTTCCATCGAGACTTGTTCGGCGCTCATATACGCGTGATAGGTGCCATTGACCGACGCGCCACCCACGGCAATCGTCTCAGTTTCTTGACCGTCAAAAATTTCTAGGTGCAGCGCATCGAGGCCTGGCACTTTGGTAAAGATGGCTTCAGCATCTTCAACTTCATCGGAGGTCAGCGTGTCACAGGCGTTAGGAATCTCCCGGTAGATCGACATCGGTTCATCCGAATTCACGGTTTCAAAAATAAGGGTTTCCGCGGCCGCTTGGGTAGCCTCGGGACTCTGCTCGCTGTCACCGTTACTTGGCGCCACTTCTTTGACGAATTTCGCGGAGATTCCTGCGACCGCAGGCCCGCTATACGAATTGAGCTCATCCAGCAGCTGCTTGCACTCCCCCGTTGGGCTGAAGTCGGTAAGCGTCAAATACATGCTCACCGGCTCATCTACGAAGCCCTCCACCGGAGGGTCCTGTGGAGTGCCCATCAACTCGGCATCCGTCACCAGGGCTTGCGCATACTGATCGAGCTCGGCTCCCGGTGCTGTTGGAGAGGCCGTCGAAGTGGCATCGTCGTCGGGAGCAGCATCGTGTTCGTCAGTGCCCTGTCCAGAGCATCCAACCAATACCATGCTGCCGGCCGCCACGAGGGCTGCCATCTGAAAAGCTTTGCGTTTTACTACCATCACACCTCTACGATACGGCCAATCTGCTCTAGCCAACAGCTAAGCTCGAATGTATGTCAAACCGCGCCGCCTCGAATAGCCCGCAGACGCCGTCCGACGCAGAGACGACGGCCGAAACCGCCGGGCCGACACCTCGGTCGCTAGTCCGGCGCCCCACCAGTACGGCGATAGCCACAATTATTGCACCCAAGCGGCCGGATCGGACCTACCATAAGCCGCGGCCTACCCTGTGGTTCGTTATCCGGCGTACCTGGGGTCGAGTGATTGCGATGCAGGTGTGGGATCTGGCGGCAACCATGACGTTCTACCTCGGGTTATCACTCTTGCCCGCGCTCATTGCGCTGACTTCCATCGTGACGCTGATTGATTTCACCGAAGAAACCATCTGGACGATCGCTGAATTGGTCAACGACCTGGTCCCAGCGCTAGAAGCTTCTACGGTGGTCGCCACGATCTTGAACCTAGTCGACACTCCCGGTGGCGTCACTGCGCTTACGCTGGGGCTCATCGGAGCCCTTTACTCGGCTTCCAACGTTGTTGCGGCATTTCATCGGGCTATGAACCGTCTCTATGACACCCGCGAGGGTCGACCGTTCGTCTATTTCCGGCTCGTCGTGTTTATTGAAACACTCGTGCTACTGATCGCATCGCTGGCTCTGGTCCTTTTGGTCGTGTTGGGCGGCGACTTTTCGGTGCGCTTGGGCCAAGCCCTGGGGCTCACTCAAGAAACCGTGGCTACTTGGAATGTGTTGAAGTGGCCCCTGATCCTGTTGGTGCTCACCTTCCTTGTCTCGCAGGCCTTCTATCGCGGCCCCAACATCCTGCGACCTCGGTATCGTATCGTCACCACGGGGGCGGCCTTTGCAGTCATCATCCTGTTCTCGGCGCTGGTCTTTACCGGCTGGTTGCTGGAGCGCGTCACCGTGTTCGAGCAACTGTTCACGACCGTCAACGGCATTCTGTACGTAATCGTGATGATTTGGATCGCGTTCATCGTGATGCTTGCGGCCGCCGCGTGGGACGCCGAAATGTTGCGCGCCCGTCAGCTGGCTTCCGGTTATTCAGCAGGTCAAGAACTGCAATTGGCGACCGAACATACCTGGGTGTTGCGCAAGCTGGACGCCGAATCTGCAAACAGACGCCGCATCTCGGCGATCATCGTCGACAACTATCACAATGGTGAACCCGTCACGATGCCAAAAACACTGCAATTGACCGAATCGAACTCGATTTGGGCAATAAAAGAACCCGGCTACCGACCGTCAACGGGGGCCCCGTTCCACGGGGAGCGTCACAGCGGGTAGCCGGGTCTACTCTTTGACAGCGACCTAAATTAGGCGGCTTTATGTGCTTCTTTCCGTGCAGAACGGGCAGCCTTACGGGCCGCTTTGCGCTCTTCACGTGCGGCTTCGGCAGCATTTTGCAACACTTTCTGCTGCTCGTCACGTGCAGAATGGATCGCTTCTACTTTTTGTTCCTTGGCGTCATGGATCTTGGACACACGACGCTTCGCTGCTTTCTTGCGGCGTGATGTGGTGTTGACCGTCGAATCGACGAGCATGCTCAGACCTGCGCCGAGCATCCACACATCCTTGGCAACAGCAGTACCATCCGAGCTTGGACGGACGCCGTCTTCCTGAGTCATACCAGGAGTGTTCAAGTACATGTTGAGCAATCCGGCTGAAAACGCACTCAGCGCCGTACCGGCCAACCAGCCTGGAACTTTTGGAATCAACTGTGCGGCCCCAACACCAATCTCGGTAAAGGCGATAAACCGACGGAATGCTGCGGGCGACATGTCCGCCAAAACGGGCACACCGTTTGCGGCCATCTGCTGCAAACCCTCAGCATCTTCATCCGAGAGGCTGAGCTTTCCGATACCGGAATTCAGTACAAAAGCACCGGTGGTCAAACGTAGCGGCAACTGAGCCAAGCTCATAAGTCTTCCTTCCATACGGGACTCGTTACCCTTAACTGTAATACTTCTGGCGTCAATTCCAATACGTTCCACGTGCGCTGTACCTCGGTGATATATTATTGGGCGGCTTTGCGCCGAAATTCGTTGCTCCAAGAACCTTGCACTACGATGGGCATGCACCACGAATCACGACTGAACCACCACTAGAACGCTGAGAAAACTCAACACCTATGTCTGCTGATAAACACTCTGATCATCCCGAAGATGTCACCAACGCATCGGTGCCGTCGGGATACCGCAAAATTGAGACCCCCGAGGGGACAAAAATTGTTCGCGAAGGTCCGGTGTCGTTCGTACGTCGTGAACTGGCCATGTCGCCCAACAGGCAGCGCCTTTGGGATGACCATACGGGTACCACCATATTGCCGGTGACCAGGTCATTTGCTGACACCTCGGTGGCCCCAGAATCGCATTTGGACGTCGCACAGGTGTGGGAACAGGATGCGCCACTCATCGTCGATGTGGGCGTCGGTCATGGCGAATCGACCTTTGCCGGCGCACAGGCCCACCCCGACAAAAATTTCCTGGCTGTGGAAGTGTACAGGCCCGGACTGGCAAAACTGCTGAACCGCGTGGCCACCGAAAACGTCACCAATATACGTATGGTCGAAGCGAACGCTCCAGAAGTCTTGGACCACATGCTGGGCGCTGGAACCGTCAGTGAGGTATGGGTGTTCTTCTCGGATCCGTGGCCCAAGAACCGCTACCATAAACGTCGGCTCATCCAACCGCAATTCCTTGACCGCATTGCCCGGGTACTCACCGACGACGGCGTACTGCGGTTGGCCACCGATTGGTCGCACTACGCCCACCAAATGCGCACGACGCTCGATGACCATCCAGCATTCGAAAACCTACACGCTGGCCGACTCGCCGGCGAACACTCTCCATTAACCTTGGCACGGGCCCATGGCACCGATGACGGCAATCCCCTGCCCTGGGAGGAAGCTCTGGACACGGTTGGGGGTTGGGCACCACGCTTTACCACCCGGCCCGTTACGAGCTTCGAAGCAAAAGCCCAGCGGGCCGGCCGCTACATTTTCGACCTTGCCTATCAGGTGCGCTCCTAACGGCCTCCGCCGCCGGCGGCCAGCCAAGTGCGCATAATGTTCTCGGCCGTTGCCGTGAGGTTGTCCGCGGTATCGGCTAATGCGGCTTCAAGAGCTTGCGGTTTCGGGGTAATACCAAAGACGGCGGTGATCCCGTGGTCGTAACTGGCTCGCGCGCCCTCGCCTACGGACCCCACGATCGCAATCACTGGCTTATCGGTTCGGCGTGCCACACCGACGGGCACCTTGCCGGCCAATGACTGACCGTCCAGCTGCCCTTCCCCGGTGAGGATCAGATCAGCCGTTTTAGCCCACTCGTCGAAACCAACTGCATCCAGGACGTCGTCGACTCCAGTGCTCAATTTTGCGCCGAAGAACGCATACATTCCCGCGGCAAACCCACCGGCCGCTCCCCCTCCGGCAACACCTGTGACGTCCACACCGACGTCACGGGCAATGATGTTCGCGGCATGCGCTGCACCGCGCTCCAGGCGCTGCACCATAGCCGGGTCGGCGCCCTTCTGTGGCGCGAAGATCGCTGCGGCGCCGTTGTCGCCCAGCAAGGGGTTGTCAATATCGGTCATGACGGTGAGCTCAGCTGGACGGCGCATCTGCGATATGTCAATGGAGGCTATTTTGCCCAGGGTCGCGCCCGTTGGTACAAATTGCTGCCCAGCGTCATCATAAAATGTGACTCCACAGGCAGCGGCCGCACCGCAGCCAAGATCGTTGGTGGCTGATCCGCCCGCACCGATCATCATGTTCTGATCTCCCAGGTGATCAATCAGTTGGCCCACCCCGTAGGTCGTGGTGATCTCTGGATTCGGCTGGGTAGTCAGCGGGAGCCCGGCCGCCGCAGCCATTTCGATCACCGCGCCGTCGGCAAGTTGGCCGTAACTGGCTGTGACCGGTAGATGTTCTGGGCCTGTCACTTGCAGTTCGTGGCGTTCACCATTAGCCGCGGCGACCAGGGCGTCCACGGTACCTTCTCCGCCGTCGGCCATGGGAATGGCGGTCAGCAGAGTATCGGGGGCAGCTCGGTAAATGCCTTCGGCCAGTGCGCGCGCGACGTCGCTGGAGCTCAGAGAGCCCTTATACGAATCGGGTACCAACAGAACATTCAGGGGCTTGGTATTTGTGCGTGGGTTGTTGGTCATACGAACAGTCCAACCAACCAGATGAAGATGATTGAGGTGACGCCCATGACGCCGGTGGTCAGCGTGTGTGTTCGATAGCCTTCCTGGACTGTGAGGTTTCCAAAACGGGTCACAACCCAGAAATATGAGTCATTGGCGTGTGAGACAGTCATAGCTCCGGCTGCAATGGCCATCACGGCGAGTGCTACCTGGACGTCGGATTCCAAGCCAAGCGTGCCCAGGAGTGGGGCAACAATTCCCGCGGTCGTGACCATGGCAACCGTTGATGAACCCTGGGCTGTTTTGAGTACGGCGGAGACGAGGAATGGGAAAAACAGACCGATCGAAGCGAATCCTGGAGCAACCTCGGTGATGTAGTCGATCAACGGACTGGCGGCGATCACCGCACCCAGCACCCCACCAGCACCGGTGATAAACAGGATCGGACCGGTCACTCGCAGGGTATCTTCGGTAATGTCTTGAAGCTCCGACATGCGCTGCTGGACCCCCAAGACAATCAGTGCGACGAGGAGGCCAAGGGCCAGCGCGATGATAGGGATGCCGAAGAATTCGAAAAGCTCTGCACCAAAACCTTCCCCGCCAGACATGGTGACGACAGAACCGATGGCCATGGCAATAATCGGGACGGCGATCGGCATAAACGACAAGAATTTACTGGGTAGCCGACCGTAGGAATGGCGCAACGTTTCGTACTCGGCTTCTACGTCTTCGCTGGTAATTTCTTCATCTTCGACGGTCGTCACACGCTTGGCCCAGCGAGTGGCCATGAAATACGAGACGACCAGGGCAGGAATCGCGACAAGAAAGCCCATGCCGATGACCAAGATGAGGTTATCGCCCATCCCCATGGTGCTGGCAGCAGCAATGGGCCCTGGTGTTGGTGGGATGAACACGTGTGAAATATACAAACCCGATGCGAGCGCAATAGTCATCGACGCTGAGGCTGTGGCGGTGCGCCGGACCAGTGCTCGCCGTATGGGGTTCAGAACAACGAACCCGGAATCACAGAACACTGCGATCGATACGATGAAACCCATCAGCTGCGTCGCCAAAACCGGGAACCGCTTGCCAATGGTGTTCACCAGGGCATCCGCCATTTGGAATCCGCCACCGGTTTTTTCCAAGATGAGGCCGATCAGCGCGCCGAGGATAATGACGATACCGATCGAGGTGAAGATCCCTGAGAAGCCTTCACCAATCACCGTGGCGATGCCCGGTGTCTCGTCGTCTTGATCCGTGAGTGGGATGCCCGCAAGCAGCCCGAAGGCTAACGCGATGGACAGGATTGCCAAAAATGGATGAACTCGCCACTTTGAGATCATCAAAATCATCACCGCGATAGCTATAAAAAACGCGATGAGTAGTCCTAGT
>NZ_JAKDKW010000138.1 GCF_030453185.1 Yaniella sp.
GTGGCCCCGGCGGCAAAGAGGTGGGCCATCATGATGTGCGTGGCATCGGCCAAACCGCGCTCGGCAATCACCTCGTGGACCTGCTCCATCACGTGCGACATAATGCTGTAGTGATTGGCATCCACCCCGAACTCCGCAGCGTGCAGGCGGGGCTCCAAATAGGGCACCGTCCACAGACACAGCCGCCCCGCATCGCCGTCATCAAACACAATCGGGTCCACCACGGTTTCAGGCATGGTGCGAATGTAGACCCCGGCATCGTGCATCATGCGAGACATAAAGCCCAACCGTATCGCTGAGTCGTGGTTGCCCGAGGTCACCACCACTTCTGCTCCGGCCGCGTGCATATCCACTAGCGCCTGGTCGAACATGCGCACCGCATCCACCGGTGGCAGGGCGCGGTCGTAGACATCCCCAGAGATCAACACCAGGTCAATGTTGCGTTCGGTGATGGTCGAAACAATACAATCGATGGCGTGTTGCTGACTGGACAGCATATCGGTGTTGTGGAAGGAGCGGCCCAGATGCCAGTCCGAGGTGTGAAGAATACGCATGCCACCAGTCTAAGCACCCAGGTCGGACACGATAAGGTTAAAGCCATGGATAACTACTCGTCGCGCATTGCCGGGATCGTCTACGGGGGCGCAGCAGCCGAAGCCGCCGCCATTGAACCCGAGGGCACCGAATTTTCTACCGGGACCCAACTGGGCCTGTATGTGGCCGATGGCCTGCTGGAAGTTTTGGAATGGGCCTCCGATGGTCAAGCTGCCGACCCGCCGGCCAGCGTCTGGTTGGCGTTGCTGCGCTGGTATAAATCCCGCTACGGAGACTTCCCGGAAGGCCTGCCGGCCGTGTATGACCGCTGGATCGATGCCTACCCGCTGGGCGACGGCGACGTCGAAGACGCCACCAAAACCGGGCTGGAAGATGTCGAGATGGGCACCCCTCGCAAACCCCACGGGCAAGAGGCTACCGGTGCCGAAGCACTCGTGCGTGCCGCACCATTCGGCATGATTCCGCAGGTGGATGCCGACTGGGTCATCAAAATGTCGCAGCAGGCCGCCGTGCTCACACACGGCACCTGGACCACTTCGGTCGCCTACAGCTTGCTGGTTCACCACGTGCTGACCGGCAAGACGTTCCTGGGCTCCGTGACCGAAGTCCTGGACCGAATATCCGAGCACGACGCCGAACTAGCCGAGCAAATTCGTACCGGTCTCGCCGCCACCGTTGTAACACCGACGACGGCGCAACAGGTTCTGACCGCAGCTATCGCCTCGGTCGCCGATGCGCTGGAACAACCCGTGGCACCAGAACAACTGTTTGCTGCGGCCGTGACCAATGCGGTCAACCACGGTGGGAACACCCAAGCCACGGCTCTACTGGCCGGGCAATTAGCCGGCGGGCTACTGGGCAACACCGCAACCGGTACCCCATCGCACCTGAAAAATTACCCGGTGCTCGAAGAACTCATTGACCGCTGGATTCGCCTGACCAGTTAGAAAGTAGGAACGCCAATGCCCGAACTCACCTTTGCGGGCCTGATCATCAGCTACGACCACCGCGTGCTGGAACCCAGACCGTGGACCGAAGCGCAGTCCAGCTGGGCCGCCGAACTGTTGGCCCAAGCCCCAGCTGGTCCCGTTTTAGAACTCTGCGCCGGTGTCGGCCACATCGGGCTGGCCGCGGTACAAGACTCACACCGCGATCTGGTGATGGTTGACTTCAACCCCATTACCGAACACTTCGCACAGCACAACGCCGTCGTCAATAACATGGCCGAGCGCATAGAGTTTCGCTTGGCTCGGATGCAGAACGCACTGGCCGCCGAGGAGCGCTTCGGTTTGATCATTGCCGATCCCCCGTGGGTGCGCAGTACCGAGACCTCGAGATTTCCTGCCGATCCGGTTCTGGCTATCGATGGTGGTGACGACGGGTTGGACCTCGCCCGCACCTGTGTCGAGCTCATCGATCAGCATCTGGCCGACGGCGGATCAGCACTGCTGCAACTGGGCAGCACCGAACAGGTCCGGCTGATTGCTCAGCACGCCAAACAACTGGGCGAGGGCGCTGTGACAGTCCAGGAGACGAAAACTTTTGACGACGGGGTGATCGTGCGGTTGGCACGCTGAGGAACGTGCCGCACTTAGTCGTCCGAGCGTTTGCGTAAAAATTTATGGGTGCCGTCACACCACGGCTTGATCTGGGATTTGCCACAGCGGCAGACCGCGCTGACCGGACGGGTGGTCTGGTGCTCATTGCCGTCTTCATCTTCGATCACATGATCGCCGCGGAGCAGCATCGGCCCACCGGGGCACAGCACGATATCGGGGTGGTCTGGGTTGGGTGTCTCGTTCATGCAGCCCATTCTTCGAGCATGCGATGCGCGTAGCGATCCTCGAGGTCCATGCTGGTCCACGCCCCAAAGTAGACGTCGTCATATAGGGCTGGTTCTTCCTCGATCAAAACGCCACAGATAGTACGTACGGCTAACTGTTCGTGCACCGCATCGGCCTCGACGTGTTCGGTGTAATACTCAATCATCTCGGGTGGGAAACCAAGTCGGTCCAGCCCCTGAGCAATCCGCCGCGAAGGTACCGAACTGGTCGTCTCAAACGCGGCAAGGAAACCCAGTGAGGCCGCCCGGAGTCGTCGGTTCAGACCAAACATGGACATGACATTATTTTGTTCCAGTATTTCAACCGGTGCTTCGTTGATATAGGCGCCGTAAGCCGATTCCAGGTCGCTGGCGTGCAGCCCGTCGGCAAACATCGTGGCATGCAGACGGTTCGGATTGCCTGCACCATATTCGTCATACTGCAGCTCCATCACCGCCGCTTTGACCGGACCGGAGAGCCGTGGCACGACCCAGGTCGTGTGGTCTGATTCTTTGAGATGATAAATCGATTTGTGGCGGAGGAACTCACGCACTTGTGCTTCGGTTGCTGAGCGGTGCATGTGTGACGACAGCGATGGACCCTCGTGACCGGCCACGAAATCGAAGAACGTCTCGGCGAAGTCACCGGGCTCAGGTGCTTGTGGCGCCCGTTGGCGCAGCGTCTGCTCAAAGTCTTGCTCCAGACGACGACGCACACCAAGAACGTGCGGATCCCATTCCAGGTCATCGGATATGTCATCGAAGCCCCCGTGGTGCTGCTCATACATGGTCCACAGTGCAAGCTGGGCGTCCTCGGTGTTGTCAGGTTCCGGAGCGTCGTCCAGCAGGGAGGTTCCGCCACTTCGTAGCGCGTCGAGGACGGCTTGGCTCAGCTGCCCACGGCTAGTGGGACTCAACATTGGCATAGATCCTCGTTTCCTCATCGCGGACTCTG
>NZ_JAKDKW010000065.1 GCF_030453185.1 Yaniella sp.
GCCCAGCCGGCTAAAAAAGTCGCCGTTTTCCCCTTGGCACCTACTCCTAGTCGGTCGGCAAGTTTTCCCAGCCCGGCAACGCCACCGGTCACCGCAAGAAAACGCACCATCCGAGCGGGCACAGACAGTGCCATAAAGCGGCCAAAGGATTCGTTGCCGTGGGCTAACGTGCGGGCGTAAATCTTATACGGCACACCGCGAGTGGGACCAAGCACCAGGGCCGACCAGCCCTGTTCATCAAGTTGCCGTTCTACCTTGGCCACCATCCCAGCAGAAATGCCCGGTATCGACGTCAGGATCTCCTCGGTGGCCTCCGGGGGCATCCGTTGTGCGGTCATATACGTGGTCGCACCACCGGCCAGTGCACCTGCGAGCGCCGATACCGTCGTCGCCATACCCCGCCGGGGGCTATGCAGCGCGAGCCAGCTGGTCCAGACATCGGGCACAATAAAAAATACAGTGGCCTCAGCACTACCCCACACTGTGGCTACTGTGTGATCAACCCATGTTCGCAACATTTAGCACCATCTCCCGGATCATGGTGGTCAAGAATCTCTAGGTTTCAGCCTAGCTCAGCGCCTACACTAGATCACGACTTCCAGTGCCAACACCAATGAGGAACTATGTCAGAAACCAATAGCCCACAGGGCACCGATCGACGGGCTATCCCTCAGCGCTCTACCGGCTGGGCTGCCAAGCTTGCCGATGCCATGTATGCTGCCAAACTCACGCCGAATATGGTGTCTGTTGGCTCGGTGATATTCGCTGTCATTGGCGCGGCCGGCCTCATCGCCTCGGCGTTGGTTACTACCGACAGCGCACGAGCCGTCTGCCTGGTAGTCACGGCGAGCTGTATTCCGCTGCGACTGTTGCTGAATATGCTCGACGGCATGCTCGCGGTGGAAAAAGGCATGCATACCCCCACCGGAGATCTTTTCAACGAAGTGCCAGATCGCATTGCTGACCTGGTGTTACTTGCCGCCGCCGGGTACGCGACCGCAGGAATCTGGGCGGTTGGCGAGTTCGACTGGGGCGTCGTCCTTGGCTGGATGGCTGCCGCAGCCGCGATCCTCACCGCCTATGTGAGAACCCTCGGCGCCGCCAACGGGGTGGGGAATTTCTTTGACGGGCCCATGGCTAAGCCCGCGCGCATGTGGGTGTTGGTGGTCGCCAGCCTCGCGTCCCTGTTTGAGCCTCTGTTCAACGGTCGTGGACTGTTCCTGGCCATCGCTGTGGCGCTGATCCTGTTGGGCTCTGTCGTCACCGTGATCATGCGTCTGAACCGCATCTCGCAAGCCCTCCACGCACAGAAAGTTGAGACTCCATGAAGGTTATGCACCTCATCAAACGTGGGCTGTCGGGTTTGATCACGACCGCATCCGGTGCCCGCATCAGTGCTGAAGGCACCGACGGGCAAGCACCCGATTTCCCCTCACAGGCTATTTACTTCGCAAATCACTCCTCCCACTTGGATTTCGTGACACTGTGGGCCATCATGCCTGCCGAACTGCAACCAAAGGTCCGGCCCATCGCTGCGGCAGACTATTGGGGTTCGGGCATTAAACAATCGGTGGCAACGGGCATCTTCAACGCCCATCTGGTCCACCGCTATAAAGACCGGCCGCACACCACCATAGATGCTCGCCCGACACGCCAAACTGATTCTGGTAGCTCGCCGAAAACCAGCCAACTCACCGGCATGACGGATATTTTAGACGCCGGTGATTCGCTGATCATTTTCCCGGAAGGTACTCGCGGTCCAGGCGACCAGGTTGCCACGTTCCAAGCTGGACTCTATCGGCTGGCGAAACACTCACCCGATGTTCCAGTGGTGCCGGTGACTTTGAAGAACCTTGGCCGTATATTGCCCAAGGGTGAGGCCATTCCGGTCCCCCGCCTTTCTCAAGTCATCGTGCACAATCCTCTGTTTGTTGGCGACGATGAGTCGCAAGAGGATTTCCTTGCCCGAGCACGCCGCGTCCTTGCTGATGAGCTCGCAACAGAAACTGAAGGAGAGACCGCATGATCGGCCTCATTGATTCCACGATGCTCACGCTGTTCATCGGCATTGGCGGCATACTCGTGCTCGCAACAGTTATCGCGGCCATTCTGGGTTTCGCGAAGCGAGGTCAAGAAAACTCCACGCTCAAAAACCTGAACCAACGCATCGCAGCGTGGTGGGCCATGGCCCTGGGGTTGGCCATCACGCTGCTGATCGGCGAAACCGCCGTCATCATCCTGTTTTTGGGGTTGTCATTCTTAGCCTTGCGCGAGTTCCTCACCATCGCGCCAACTCACCGATCGGACCACAAAACACTGGTCTGGTTGGTATACATCATCCCAGTAATTAACTACTGGTTCCTGTGGGAACACTGGTACGGGGCCTTCGCCGTGCTCATCCCCGTGTATGCGTTTTTGTTCCTGCCGATCCGCAACGCGCTGGCCGGTGATACGGACAACTTCCTACAGCGTGCCGCAATGATCCAGTGGGCGCTGATGGTCTGTGTGTATGCCATCAGTTATATCCCGGCCATCATGCAATTGCCCGTCATGATGCACAACGGGCGCGAAGCCGCCGAAGGATCCGCCCTCGGCGGCGGTGGGGCCGAAGGCGCGCTGCTGATGTTGTTCCTTGTGGTCGTGGTGCAGCTGTCAGATGTTTTCCAATACGTATGGGGCAAGACCCTGGGCAAGCATCCTGTGGCGCCGTCGGTGTCACCGAATAAAACGTGGGAGGGACTGATTGGTGGTGTGCTCACCGCGACGGCCATCGGTGCTGGGCTGTGGTGGATTACACCGTTCGTCTGGTGGCAGGCAGCCCTACTCGCCTTCGTCTCGTGCCTCATGGGTTTTTTCGGTGGCCTGGTAATGTCATCGATCAAACGCGACCGCGGCGTCAAAGACTTCGGCGCGACCATAGCCGGGCACGGCGGCATCATGGACCGACTCGATTCGTTGAGTTTCTCGGCCCCGGTGTTCTTCCACCTGGTGCGGTTCTTCTTCACCACATAAGGCGTTAGTTGATTTCAGCGTCGCACAGTTCGATCAGCTCAGCCTCTGCTTCAAGGCCACTTTGCATGCCACCGGTTTGCAACAGTTCCATCTGGTCTTCTTGCGTCATGCCGGGTTCAACGAACCGTTCGAAGAGGGCGTAAGTTGGCGGGATTTCTCCGGCTGACGAGAGGAACTCTTCGTCTTCTGCATCGGCGACGATCTCATCGAAGTCCTCGCGCGCTTCCTGTACGAAGTCTTGGGCCTTGGCCTTGTCTTCGTCGGTGGCGTCCGGGCTCGTAGCAGTGGACATCACTCGATCAATCTCTGCCGCATATTCTTGATCGAATTCGTAGAAATCTTCACAGCTATCAGCCAGAGAAGTGCCACAACCGGTAAGGCCAAATATGGCCGCTGCACCAATACCCATAACGGCAAGTTTTCTCTGGACACGCATAGCAGAGCTACTTTCAACGACGATATGTGAGCTCACCAGACTCAGACTTTTACCCAGGCTGACTGCAGCACGGGTCCTCACTGCGCGGGTGGTGTGTTAGTAGCCCAGCTCGGTATTGCACATCTGGACGAGTTGTTCCTCTGCTTCGACGCCTGTTTGCATGGCGGGGTCCGAGGACAACTGATCCTTTTCTGACATCGAAAGACCGGGTTCGGTCATCTGTTCAAATATTTTGATGGACTCGAGGGTCTTTTCTGCGTTTTGTACGAAGTCTTGGTTCTCGGCTTCAGCGATAATACCTTCGAATTCGCTGCGTAACCCTTGCATCTGTTCATTAGCTTCAGCCATTTCTTGCTCAGATGCATCGGGATTCGCCGCAAGGGTCATAATTCCCTCGATTTCTGCGACAAACTCACGATCAAATGCTGCGTAGTCCTGGCACGTGCTCAGTAGCGAGTCATCACCACTGGAGTCAGAAGTCTCGGATCCGAAACTCTCCGTCTCTATCTCCGAACTGTTGGATTCAGGCTGCATACTCGCCGCGGAAGGGGAAGTTGATTCTTCGATTGCCTCAATATTCGGCTCAGCTTCTGTTTCATTCTGGCCGCAGCCAGCCAGAGCAAATAAGCCAACAACTGCCAGCGTGGTTACGGACCACGGTTTACTTAAACGCATAGGTTATTCTTCCTTCACGGTGCAGGGGTGAGAGATCTAGCTTATGAGTGTCCTACTTTAGCTGCAGCGGCCTCATCTAGGTAGAACGTGCAGTCATCGTGCAGTTGCAAAGACGATCCCGGGCGCTCTTCTGCTGGGGGTTTTTCGAGCGAATCGCGGATCGCATCGACTTTGCCTTCGCCGAACGCCATCAAAACAATTTTCCGGGCCTTCAGGATGGTGCCGATCCCCTGGGTAACAGCCAACGGTGGGACTTCGTCGACGCCGCCTTCAAAGAATCGGGAATTATCCTCACGAGTAATTTCGGTGAGTTCACCAACATGGGTGGGGGCGTTGAACGGTGTGCCGGTTTCGTTGAACCCGATGTGGCCATTTCGTCCAATGCCCAAAAGCTGCAGGTCGATACCGCCGGCTGCTGCAATTTTTTGGTCGTAGTCATCAACCGGGCCGACGGTGGAGTCATCCGGTGCTTCAGGAACGTGGACTTGTGCTGGCTCAACTCCCAGGGGCACTGTCACGCAGCGATGAATGACTGAGTGATATGACTCAGGGTGTTCCCAAGGCAAACCAATGTATTCGTCGAGTGCGAAGAACTGGAGTTGGGAGACGTCGGTACGGTTTTCTGTGATCTTTTCTGCCAGCCGCTCGTAGGCACCTTCAGGGGTGGAACCAGTAGCGACACCGATCACTGCGTTCGGTTTTTCAACGATCAGGTCGTGCAGCATCTGTGCGACTTCTTCAGACGCATGTGCCTTATCGGGCAAAATTTTTACATGTACCATTAGTGTCCCCGTTCGGTTGTTTCAAGAATCAAGTGTACTGGCGATCGCCCCCATTCCTGCATAATTGGCCATCTTGCGCGCCGAAATTGAATTCTAGTCCAGGCCGCGAACAACCAGCGCGTCGGCGACGTCGTCGGCATGCTTCAATGACAGGACAAGTACGGGCACGACCCAAGACCACGCCGCAAGACGTACTCCCCGTGCACGCTGGGCATCCCGGACCTGTCCGATGAACCCCACGATCTGGCCTAAGGCAGACAGCATGAGGGCGACAGCCAGCGCGACCTTATACGGGTTGACCCCTAATGGTCGCAGAGGCTTCGCCAGCTGTTCAACTGTCGTAATCAGGTGCTGAATTTTGGTGGTGCGGGTGAACAGCTGTGCTGCCAATATGATCGTGGTCAGCCGGGCAATCACGGTGGCAGCTTGGACGGGTTCGTTGAAGATTAGCTGGGTGATCAGCAGGAACACGATGAGCCATGACAACCGGAACAGATCGGTACCGAGTACTCTCACCGGCAGGCGTGCAAGGAAGTATCCCAGCAGTGGAACGACAACGGCCAGCAGCGCCCAGTAGGAGTTGGGTAGCCAGATCAATGCCGTTGAGCCCACGGCCAGCACCAAGAGTTTGAGCCAGGTAGGTAGCCGGTGGATGAGCGAGCCGGTCGGATAATACAGGGAAAGCATTAGCCGATGTGCTCCAGATAATGCTGGATTGCGGTTGGGCCTCGGTGGGCTATTTTGGCGTCGTGCACCCATAAGATGTCGTCGCAGCGCGCTGCGAGTTCCAGATCGTGGGTGATCAGCACCAGTTGACGATCGGCCGAAGCAAATAATTGGTTGGACACCAGTTTTGCATAGCGAGCATCGAGCATGGTGGTCGGTTCGTCGGCGATGAGCACATCGGGATTCGTGGCCAACACGGAGGCCAGGGCCAAGCGTTGGAGCTGACCCGAAGATAGGGACAGCGCCGGCCGGTCGGCTAAATCGGTCAAGTCATGTTCTTCTAACACCGATTCCAATGCCGTTTGGCGCTGGTGTTTGGGCAAGTGCCGCAACGATAATCCAACATCTTCGGCCACGGTGGGCATGATGACCTGGGCGGCCGCGTTGGCAATGATCATGCCAACTCGACCCGACAGTTTCTTGCGACCGGTGGCGACTTCGACGTCGTTGATTTTCGCTGACCCGGTGTAGTCGATGAGGCCGGCCAGCACCTTGGCCAGCGTGGATTTCCCGGAACCGTTCTCACCGATAATCGCGGTCGTCGGTGCCTCCAGTCTGGCAGAGACGTCGTCTAGGAGGACAGCTTCAGGTTTGACGGTGACCATCACGTTTTCGAGTTCGATCATAGTTTTCTCACCAACACCGCCGCACCCATGCCACCGGCGATCGCTGCTGCGGTGATGCCCAGCGTTCCTGCTGGCGCGCTGGCTAGTTGGTCAAGAGTGGTCAAAAATGCAATGGCGCCTGAAGCAGCCCACGGATGGCCATGTGCCAGTGCCCCACCGTGGCGGTTTATGGATGCTGGGTCGAGGCCTAAATGCTGACAAGCGGCTAGAACTTGGGCTGCATAGGCTTCCACGATGTCGACAACACCGATATCCATGACGGAGAGACCGTGTGCGCAAAGCAGTGCTTCGATGGCCGGCGCCGCTCCGATTCCAGGCAGTGCCGGGTCGGCCCCAACGAGCCGGTGGTCGACCACTTCAATCGCCACATGCGGTTGATCGTTTTCCGGAGCGAGCTGCACCGCTGCTGCCGCATCCGCAATTCGTGCAGCTGATAGACCGGTTACTGTTGCTCTGGGATGACGCGTGATAGTTCCAAGCCGGTTCACGAGTTTCTGTGCGTCACGGGGACCATCGTCAGTATGGTCGCCAACAAGACGTTCGGAAGGCTGGGCCAGCGCTCGGTGATGACTCTGCACCGCATAGGCTTCTTGTTGATCACGTGTGATCCCATAGTCTGCGGCTAGGTGATCAGCGGCTTCGGTCATATCTGGGTCTGGGAATCCCGATGGAGTAAAAGCTGCCTGGGTTCGCTTGCCGTCCGGCCAGGCAGCCGAAGGAGATTCGGCTCCACCGGCCACCACGGTTTGGCCGGTCAACCGCGCATGACCGGCGGCTTGGCCAATGGCAACTAACGAAGAGCCACATTGGGCATCCAGGGTCAGTGCGCCGGCAGGTTGCCAGCCGACAGCAAGCCCTGCAATGCGAGCGATGTTCCCGCCTGGGCCAACAGTATTGCCGAACATCACCACGTCTGGTTGGGCTGGCATGGCCGCAAACACGGTGGCAGCGAGCTGGTCAACAGATAGGTCTGCTTGGGCGCGGTGCCATCCGGTAATTGCGGTGCGGGCACCGGCGGTAACGACAATTCGGGTCATGCTTCCTCCGGGACTACTCGCCGAATCTTACCCGACGCGGTCCGCTGCAGTTTCTCGACAGTATGCCACTTCACCGGTCGGGCTGCTTTGGGCAGCCGCGAACGCACCCAATCGCGCAACTGTGCGCGATCGGCGGAGCCTTCGACCCAGGCGACAACCCGCTGGCCCAGGACGGCATCGGGTTGGCCCATGACCAGACTGCCGACGATCTGTGGGTGACTGTTGAGCACTGCTTCAACTTCCGCAGGGATAACGGTTGCCCCGGCAGTCAGGACCG
This sequence comes from Yaniella sp., assembly GCF_030453185.1. GTDB lineage: Bacteria > Actinomycetota > Actinomycetes > Actinomycetales > Micrococcaceae > Yaniella. Next base: position 7,572 of record NZ_JAKDKW010000065.1, read on the forward strand.
CCCCGTCACCGCGCCCAAGAAATTCTAGAACGCCATTCTGCTCTGCCACCCGATCCCCCACGGTCGCCCACTCCACGCCGTCAACAACTTCACGTTCCAGGTTTCCACCGATCACGTCCAACGCGATCTGTGGGCTGGATACCCAAAGCTGGTTGTCCACGATTCGGGTGGCAACACCTTCGAAAGCACGCATTCCGTCACCACGGTCCCAGGCAACCAAGCTCAGCTCTGCAGCACCGACATAGGTCACAACGCGCAGGCCCGCGATTTGTGCTCGGTGCATCAGATCCTCGGGTAGTCGGTCTCCCCCAACCAGGACGGTGTGGAGAGTCGAGTTCTGCCCAATGTCCAGCATTTCAAGCAAGCGCTCCAGCCAAGACGGAGTCACATGTGCCACTACTGCACGTGACAGGCCAGGATCCTCAGCCTTGGGAATCACCAGATCCAGTCCCGAAGACTGTGCCCAGGCCGCTGAGAATAACGCCATTGACGAGACCTGGTGCACGGGCATCCACAAACCGTCACCGGAGCATAAGCCCAGTTCGGCATTCAGCGGTTCGAAGGCGATTTGCCAGCTCGCAGCAGAACGCACCACGATTTTTGGGGCGCCGGTGGTCCCGGACGTCAGCGCCGCCCAGGCCGCAGCCGCGGGGAGTTCATGCTGCAGCACATCGTCGGCGATTGGGGCTCGCGAATCAACGATCAGCGGCACGTCACCTTCGGCGTAGGCTGCCAACGCTGCAGACAATGCATCGGCTGCCGAAGAGTCATTAATGATTTTGATTTGCACGGCGTCTCTTGGTGCCTGGTGATTTGTCGAATGCCTTGGGATAGGCGCGATACAGCCCCATGGTCACGATGGTGGTGATGACGACTTTGACGAGGTCACCGGGCAGGAACACCAGGGAGGTGATGATGGTTTCGCCAATGGTCAGCTGTGTGAACCAGGCTTGCACCGGAATGCCGAAGAGGTAGATCACCAGGATGCCGCCGATCACTGAGCCGAGCGCTACTCGCCACCAAACCGGGCGCTTACCAACGATCAGCCCAATGATGATGGGGGCGACCAGCCAGCCGATGAGGTAGCCAGCCGTGGGTGTCACGAACACGCCCAGTCCCCCGCGACCACCAGCCAATAACGGGAGCCCTAGGGCAACACCAAGGATGAGTAGTGCCATGGATGCGGATCCTCGCCACGGTCCAAGCACAACGCCGGCAAGCATGACCCCCAGCGTTTGCAAAGTTATCGGCACGGCGCCGACCACGGTAAAGGATCCCAACAGGCCCAAGCCTGCGGTCAACGCTGCAAACACGGCGATGCGTGCTAAATCTCTAGCGGTCATGGTGCTACCTCTCAAGTGAACTGAACACCGTTCAATGAACAGTGCTCAGGATAGCCGAAAAACTCGACATCACCAAGCGTTAGCTACTGTGCTTCAAATACAGCGCAGGTACTCGATGCGCTCGCGATAATGCGTCCTTCCGCATCGCGAATATCAGCTTCAGCATATGCGGCCTTTGAACCGGGGCGGACTACCCAGCCACGTACTGTCACCCGGCCGGTTTCGGCGGTCATGGCACGCAGAAAGTTCACTTTAATTTCCAGTGAGGTGTACGCCTGCCCTGGCTGCAACGTCGTGTGTACAGCGGTGCCGCATGCCGAATCCAACAAGGTCGCAGCGAACCCGCCGTGCACTGTGCCGATGGGGTTGTAGTGCTTCGGCTCTGGCGTGGCAGCAAAAACGACCTCGCCTTCTTGATAGCTGATGGTCTCCATGTTGAAAAACGGTGCGATCGGCGCGAACGGTTCTTCCGAACCCGCCAAGTACTCCACCTGCTCCAACCCACTCATGCGGGCAATATCAGCTGCGGTTTTCGTCATAGGCTCTCCTGGTCTTGTGGCTTCTTCAAGAGTTTAGCGTTCACTGCGACGCGTGACACCGAGAACTCACTGCATGGGCCCTGTAGTCCATGAGACCATATTCCATGGATCGTCGTCAGTCCCTGCCGCTAAGATGAGTGTCGATGTCTACTATGAACCGCGATGAACTCAGCCGCGTGGGGTTGCAATTATTAACCACTCACGGTCTGGCTGACGTTTCCATGCGCCGTGTCGCCAAAGAACTCGATGTGGCGGTGTCGGCGCTGTACTGGCACGTGAAAGACAAGCAGTCCCTCCTGGGAGCCATGGTGGACCGGCTCCTGGCAGACGTCAACTTCACGCCGCCCACCGGCGATACACGCCATGACATTACAGCTCGAGCGGAACGACTCTACGACACCATTCTTGAGACTCGCGACGCTGCGGAGCTTGTCGCATCCGCTCTGGCCCTGGGAACCGGCGGGGAAAGAATGCGCGATTCCCTCAACGCCGTCTCACCGAATGCACTGACTACCGATGCGATCATGGCGTTGATTATCGGCCACGCCACTCTGAATCAACAGCGAACGCAAGCGCAAGCCCTGGGCGTGAATGTTTCACCAACGACTACCTCAACGTTTCGGCAAGCCCTCAATCTAGTGACCGGGGCTTCCTCCATAGCCTGACGGACCGTAGAGAAGCCTGCGCCGACGCGCTAACCACGAAACGGTCGTTACACCCTCTAACCCGAGAAGGTGCAACGACCGTGCAAGGTTGGTCGTCTCGTGATATCTAGTATTCGATGACAACTCGCCCGTCGATTTTTCCGCCCCGCATTTCTTCGAAAACATCGTTGAGATCTTCCAGCGGACGACGATGGTACGTCGGTTCAATTTTGCCTGCCGCGTGGAACTCCAAGGCCTCGATCATGTCTTGTCGAGTCCCAACGATCGAGCCTCGTACTGTCAAACCATTCAGCACCACATCGAACACGGAAACATCGAACTTTCCTGGCGGCAGACCATTGAACACGATGGTGCCGCCTCGACGTGACATGCCAATGGCTTGCCCGAACGCTTGCTCATGAACAGCCGTCACCAACACAGCGTGAGCACCGCCCACCTGTTCTTGAACTGCGGCAGCCGGGTCGGTATCCGCCGCGTTGATGACAATCTCGGCGCCGTGCTTCTTCGCCAGTTCGAGCTTGTCATCGGCAATATCGACTGCGATAACCCGCAGCCCCATCGCAACACCGTATTGAACGGCCAGGTGCCCGAGGCCACCGATGCCGGATATCACGACCCAGTCGCCCGGTTTCGCTTCCGACATCTTGAGGCCTTTATACACGGTCACGCCCGCGCACAGGACCGGCCCAACCTCATACAAGTCGGACCCCTCCGGGATTTTGGGAGCGTAACGGGTATCAATGAGCATGTACTCACCAAAGGAGCCATCCACGGAATATCCACCGTTAATTTGGTCATGGCATAGCGTCTCCCAACCCCGCCGGCAGTACTCACAGTTACCGCAAGCACTCCAGAGCCAAGCGTTCCCGGCGATATCACCGACTTGAAAGTTCACGGCGTCCTCACCGAGCTCTACGACCTCGCCCACACCTTCGTGGCCGGGAATAAACGGCGGCGAAGGCTTCACTGGCCAGTCACCCTCCAAAGCGTGCAAATCGGTGTGGCACACGCCGGTGGAAATCAGCCTCACCAACGCCTCATGCTTCCCCGGTTTCGGCTTATCGGTATGTTCTATGTCGATGGTTTTGCCAAACTGCTTAACGATTCCAGCCTTCATAGCCATGAGATCGCTCCTCCTTGTGTCGTCATGAACTGCGAGCTTCGCGAGCCGTTCCGGCATACGAAAAACTCACAACTATGACCCTAATCACACAGCTGTTGCAAGGACGTTGCACAGGTCCGGGCTGTATGCCAGGCAACAGTACTGTTAAGGATGAACCGCCCGCTCATCGCTACCGTGCGCCGGCGTTACCTTGCCCAAGTCGGAGATCCGCAGGGGCGTGAATTTTCCGGAGCTTTCTGCGTCGACTACTCGCGCAGTAACGCAAACGTGATCGCCGCCGTCGTCAACAATGGCAAGCCGCTCCAGCACCATCCGGTGTAGACAATCGCTCAGCAGCGGAACCCCGTGTTCGTGGAGCTCGATATTAAGATCGGCGAACTTATCGATGTCATCGCCCGATCGGGTGGCAAAGTGCTTGGCCAGTGTGAGGTGATCGGCGGTCAAAAAGTGCACCGCAAAATGTGTTGCCAACAGCCCCGCCCGGTAGGTGTGATTGGCTTTGGACAACCAGAAGCAGTACTGCTGCGGCGAGATACTCGACTGTGAGTGGTACCCCACCAGACAGCCTGCGCGAACGTCGTCGGCAACGGTGGTCACCACCACAACAGCGGAGTTCACCGAACCCATCAGGGAGGTAAACGCTTTGCTGCTCATGGCCGGTCCTCCTGTGCTGCTTCATACCGCAGGAACAGGGTGTGCTCCTCGCCCATGACGGATTTGAGTTCGAAGTTGTGGACGCCTCCGCCGTCGGGCATAACACCCACCGGCAGATTGTCACCGCCCATCACCGGAGCGATGGACAGGCACAGCTCGTCGAGGCGTTCTGCGGCAACGAACTCGCCCAGCAGGGTTGGACCACCTTCACACAGCACGACCCGATGGCCACGGTCGGCCAGCGCCTGTAGCGCCGCGGCTGGGTCGACGCGCTCTTCACCGGCGGTGATCACGGTGGCGTGCTGTTTGGCTTCGGCGACTTTGTCTGGATCGGCCGATGCAGCGGTGATGGTCATGGTCGGGGCGTGGTCGGGGGCATCTTTGAAAAGTTTGAGATTCCAATTCAACTCGAGGCTGCCCGAGACCACGGCAACCGGCGGGGTTGGCGGTTTCCCGTCCGCCTCGCGCTGGGCCTTGGCTTCATCGGAAAGTCGCACCAGACCGTAGCCTTCGCGGCGAACGGTTTCGGCGCCCACCAGGACGACGTCGGCAATTTGCCGCATTTGTCGGAAGAGTTTTTGGTCAACCTCGGTGGACAACGCCCCGACTTTCCCGTCGATCGCCGCGGTGCCATCGAGGCCGGCCACCATGTGTCCGGTGACCCAGCATTCGTGTCTGGGCTGGGATCGATCGACGGCCAGGTACGGGGCCATGGGGTCTTCGATGTCGGTGCCGAATTCGAGATGTTTCATGATGCGAGTCTATGGGCTATACCCCACCGTGTCAGTGGCGCAGTCACCGCAAAATGACCATGATTTGTTAGGGTGCCAGGAGATCCGTCTTGTCGCCAACCCCGCAAGGAGTAGGACACTATGATTGACGCTCTACAGCTCAAAGACAACTTGGTCACGGTCAACGTCAGCGGCACAGTGGACCGCGATGACTGGCAGAAAGTCACTGATCTTGTCAACGAGGCGTTACAGCAGCACGACCGCGTTTCTGTGCTTGTCGATCTGACGCAGCTGGATGCATTCACCGGTGGCGCCGTCTACGAGGACACAAAACTGGGCATCACAAACCTCGGCTCGCTGGACCGTTTCGATAAGATCGCGGTGCTCACCGACAAGCAGTGGTTGGAACGTGGCGCCCAGCTGGCCGAAAAACTGGTTCCGGGCGTAGACGTTCGCGTCTTCGATACCGCCGACACCCAGCAGGCGCAGCAGTGGGTTACCGACGCAGCATAGGCGCCGTGTTCTCATCTGCGTCTCATTTCTCTGGGTCATAATGGACTCATGTCTCGCATCATTTCGTCCCGACTGGCCTGGGTGGTGGCGGCCCTGGCAGTGGTCGTCACCGGGGGCTTTGTCGTCCAAGATGTCGTGGCCGGCCCCGAAGATCGCGACCTCGGCCCGGTCGTAGAAAACACTCACGAGCCTGCTCCCACGCCATCCCCAACTCCAACTCCGTCCGAGACACCTTCGCCTTCGGCAGACCCCACTCCGGACCCTGAACCTGAGCCTGCCCCACCGAGCCATCCCGTAGCTCCCGCTCCCCCGGTCGACGTCGAA
>NZ_JAKDKW010000015.1 GCF_030453185.1 Yaniella sp.
CTACCGGGCATCAGTATGCCAAAGACACCGGCCCGGTGCTGGAGGGAATCCCACCTGATAGACGGGAACCACCAGACAAGCGGCCATTACCTGAGCTCAGACTCTCGACAGACTGCTACACCACCACGGAATGGACCGCTACACTCCGCATCGCCGCCTAACCGGGGTGTCTTTCGCCTCGTCTGCCGTCCGGCGGCCTTGTTGCAATGGTCTCAGGTCAACGAAATTTGAGATGCAAACACTACTTGTGATGTAAAAGCCCCGTTCCGGAACAAGATTCCAGAACGGGGCAATTGAAATCAGAAGTATTAGACCAGGCCGGTCTGCATCATGTCTTCAAGGGACTGCTGGCTCAACAAGTACAGCGGTACTTCCAGCACCGTATAGGCGCCAACATTGCGTTGCTCTTTCAAACGCGCAGCTGCACGCCCGAAAGCAACCATGGCTGCGGCAGTGAAGTTCGGATTCGACTCCAATGCCAAGCTGAATTCAACCTTGGCAGTGTGGCCCTGTAGCTCGCCGGTCGTGATCACGTAACCGCCGTGGGGCGCACCCTTGTGATCGCGTTCGAATTCCTCATCAGATACGAAATGCACGGTGGTGTCATAGGGCTCGAAATAGTCTGGCATCGTCACGATCTCTTCACGAATACGATCCTGCTCGGCGTCATCGGCAACGATATATACAATACGTTCGTGAGACGTCGTCTTCGAAAGGCCCTGACCATCACCGGCACGTGCCTTATCAATCGCCGACTGAGCAGGAATCGTGTACTGCACGCCGCGCTGCACACCGGAGACCTGACGAACAGCATCGGAGTGACCCTGCGACAGGCCTTTGCCCCAGAACGTGTTCTGCACCGGTTCTGGGAATAAGGAAAGACCCAGCACCCGGTTCATCGAGAACAGCCCGGGATCCCAACCAGTACACACAACCGAGACATTGTCGTTCGCGCGCGCGACCTTATCCATGGCCGCGTAATGCTCAGCCACCTTGGAATGATTATCGTAAGTGTCGACGGTGGTGAAGTGCTCGGCAAAACTCGTGGCCTGCTCCGGGATATCCGTGGCCGAACCGATGCACAAGAACAACACATCGATGTCGTCCTTGTACTTATGAGCGTCAGCTACCGGATAGACGGCGGCGTCGGTATCGAGGGTTGCACGGCGTGAGAAAATGCCGAACAGTTCGAAATCGTCGAGGGCATTGATCAGGTATTCAACGGCCTGGCCGAGGTTACCGTAGCCAACAATTCCAGCTTTAATGGTCATGCGTTCTCCTGTTGAAATCTTGGTTGTTGAGCGTTGAGTGCAGTCAGCATGAAGGCGTAATCCCAAGCGCGATCTTCCCAGGCGCGGTACCGGCCCGAAGCGCCGCCGTGGCCACCCTCCATCTCAGTTTTCAAGACGATGGGGGAGCCGCCCTGGTCCAGTGGGGTCTCTTGATCCGAGGTCACCGTTTCGCGCAGCTGCTGCACCCACTTTGCGGGCTCTACGTACAACACACGAGTGTCATGCAGTGACGTAACAGCTGCAATAGCCGGATAGTTAGCCTTGGCAACATTATGGTATGGCGTGTACTCGAGCATGTAGTCAAAGACCGTCTTGTCCTCGATCGGGTTGCCCCATTCTTCCCATTCCAACGCGGTGAGGGGAAGGTCTGGATCAAGAATCGACGTCAGGGCATCGACGAACGGCACTTGAGCGACACAGACTCGATAGAGTTCGGGCGCCAGATTCAGCACTCCGCCCATCAGCAGGCCGCCGGCGGAACCGCCCATCGCTGCGATCTTATCGGGGTGGACCCAACCGGAAGCGGCAACGAAACGGGTGGCGTCCACAAAATCGGTGAACGAGTTCTTCTTGGCGAGTTTCTTGCCGTTTTCGTACCAGGCACGGCCCAATTCGCCGCCACCCCGCACGTGGGCGACAACAAAGACGACGCCGCGGTCCAACAGTGAGAGCCGCGCGGCACCAAAACCCGGGTCCATCGAGGCCTCATACGAGCCGTAACCGTACATCAGCGCCGGATTATCTCCGTCCCACTCGATGTCTTTGTGACGAATGACAGTCAACGGGATGGCTACTTGGCGGTCCGTAGATTCTGCCGGCGCCCACCAGCGTTCGACCAGATAGTTTTCCGGATCGTAGCCGGGAACCTCGGTTTGCCGGCGCAGTTTGGAAGAATTGCTGACCGGATCGTAATCGAGGATCTGCGCGGGCGTAATCCAGGAGGTGTAGGCCAGCCGAATATATGGCGAATCGTAGTGTTGGCCCAGCGGAAACGCTGAGTATAGTTCCTCAGAAAATGCTGGCTCAACGGCCTTTGCCTGAGCCGGTGTTCCGATACCTTCTAGTGGGAGCACCCACATGCGCGGGGTGGTTTCGGCACGCACCGCGGCAAAGAGGTATTCGCGAGTGACCCCCACGCCGTCCAGCTTGATCACGGGGGAGTGGGCGAAGACGGTTTGCCAGGCAGAACGGTCGTGGATCGCTGCGGCGTCCACCACCGAGACTTCATTATTTGGCACCGGCGTGCCATCGGCGGCACGGTTGTGGGTGATGAGGTATTGGTCACCGACGGGTAGTACATCGTGCAGCGAGCCAACGTCGCGGCTAATCAGCAGTTCCAGTGAGGCAGCAGGATCGGTCAGATCCATGATGTGGGTTTCGGTAACCTCGGAGTTGCCCAGTTCCAAAATGAGTTTGGTCTTATCGGGGCTTACCCCGAACCCGCTCCACATCTGCGGGTCGGGTTCTTCATTGAGTAAGACGTCGTCGGATACCGGGGTGCCAATGCGGTGGGACTTCAAACGGTATGGGCGCCAGGAGGCATCCGGTTCCAAGTAGAAGAGGCGTTCACCGGAGGGATCGAACGCAAGACCGTAGGACAGCCCGGAGATTTCATCGGCGAACTGTTCTCCAGTGGTGAGATCGCGCAGCCGCAACGTGAAGCGTTCGTCGCCGGTTTCATCGACGAGGTAGGCCAGCAGGTTGCCGTCGGGGGAGACCGTCATCGAACCCAGCGAAAAGAACGCAACCTTTTCGGCCTCAACATTGCCGTCCAACAGCACTTGTTCGCCGTCTAGGACCACGCCCGGCTGGATCTTTGGCGGCTCCCAGGAGTCACCTTGAACCGGCACACGGCAGTGCACTCCGTACTGCGCACCTTCTGCGATGCGGGTAAAGTACCACCAGTTATCAATACGGGAAGGCACCGACATGTCAGTTTCCACGGTGTGGGATTTGATTTCGGCGAAAATCTGATCGCGTAGTGGTTGTTGATCGGAGGTAACCGCCTCGGCGTAAGTGTTCTCCGCTTCGAGGTGCGCGATGGTTTCGGGGTCGTCCGGATCTTTGAGCCAGTCCCAGTTGTCCACCAGTTCTACGCCGTGATACATGGCGGTGACGGGTTTACGAGGGGCTTTTGGAGGGATAAAAGTCATAGTCTCCACTATAGGTACTTAGATGCCGACGAGGTTTTCAAATACGCCCATCCCGAAAAACAGCACAAATGCGGCCGCTACAACCCACAGCAGCGGGTGTACTTCGCGGACTCGACCTTGACCGGTGCGGATGACCACGTAGGCGAGGATCCCAGCGCCAATGCCGTTGACGATCGAGTATGTGAAGGGCATCAGAGCGAATGTGAGGAAAGCCGGTAACGAGGCACCCATATCGGACCAGTCGATTTGGGAGACCTGCGAGACCATCATGAAACCAACCACGACCAGTGCAGGTGCAACGGCTTCGAAGGGCACCAGGTAGATCAGCGGGGTCAAAAACATCGCGGCTAAGAACAAGATGCCGGTGACAACCGAGGCGAAGCCGGTGCGCGCACCCTCGCCAATGCCGGTGCCGGATTCCACGAAAATTTGTGTTGACGACGCCGACCCTGCACCACCGGCTGTGACACCCAGCGCATCCACGAGTAGGACGCGGTCCAACCGGGGGATGTTGCCGTCGTTGTCAACGTTGCCGGCTTCGCGCGCCAGGCCGACCGAGGTGCCCATCGCATCAAAGAATACAGACAGCAAAATTGCGAAAACTAGCAGGGCGGCCGCGATGGATCCGATGGAGGAAAACGCCCCGAAGGAGAAGCTCCCCAGCAAGCTCAGATCCGGGATTGTCCAGTCCGGCATGGCCGGTGCGACCAGGCTCCAACCTTCGGGATTCACGTTGCCCTGGTCATCCACCGATGGGCCAATGTCGAACACGGCCTCAAAAATATTGGCCAGGATGGTGGCACCGACGATGCCGATCAGGATGGCTCCTGGAACTCTGCGCACTACCAGGATGGCGGTCAGGAAGAATCCGACGATGAACACCAGAATTGGCCAGCCCGATAGCTCGCCGTCGATACCCAGTCCCAAGGGAACCGTGGTCCCGGCGGCATCAGGCAGACGACGTACAAAACCGGCATTGACCAGGCCGATGAGGGCGATGAAAAAGCCAATGCCAACAACGATGCCGGTTTTGATGCTTTCCGGAACCGCCCGGAACACGGCTTCACGGAATCCGGTGAGAACTAAGATCACCATCACCAGGCCGGCGATGACCACCAAGCCCATGGCTTCGGGCCACGTTAGATCCGGGGTGGTAGCGATCGTGATGGCCAACAGCGCATTGACGCCGAGACCTGCGGCCAGTCCGAAGGGGTGATTCGCCCAGAGTCCCATCAGCACGGTGATGACGGCGGCGATGAGGGCGGTGGATGCGGCGACCGCCGAGATGCCGAGAGTGTTGCCGGCGGCGTCTTGGCCCGAGAGGACGAGTGGGTTGAGCACGATGATGTAGCTCATAGCCAAGAAGGTGGCCAGACCGCCACGAAGCTCGGCACCCAGGCTCGAACCTCGCTGGGAAATTTTGAAGAACTTGTCGATTTTGTTCTTGGGCTCGACGTCCCGGTGATTCAGTGTGCGCAGCGAAGACATGGGAATATCCTAGAACGAATATCCCGTCGGCGGTTAACGGAAGTCGGAACCGACGTCGTCAGGAGCTTCACGGCCGGCTTCCCAACGGAAAAAGCTGGCCAGTACGCCAAAGACCAGACTTGCCGAACCACCGATGAGCAGGGCCCCGAAGACGAACCAACGTGCGGAGGGGACGAAACCGTCCAAATTGTCGGGCAGACTGTCGACCCCGCCGGAGAAGAACACCACGGCGATGGCGCCGCCGAGCCCAACGATGGCCATGAGCCACAATACAATTTCTGTCATGGAAACGTACTGCGCTCTGGACCGCGGGGAAATCACATTCCACTGCCGTGATACTCGGAAAATGATGAGCCCGCCGATCAAAGTCCACAGTCCCACGACAAGATAGGCCGCGATGATATCGGCCGGGCGATGCCAGCCGTCCAAAAATGTGGCGACCCCAATTACCGTTGCAAAAATTGCGCCGGTGAATGCCACGGCCGAACGCCAGCGCGGGGCCACCAGTAAGAACATGGCCACAAACGCTGCGGTCGCAAACGTGGCGTGACCGGATGGCAGTGAGTTTCCGGTGTAATAGGGCACACCGTTAGGGAAATCAGGGCGCTCCAGTAGGGCTTTGAGTACCTGGGTCGTGAGGTTCGCCGCAGCGAACGTGAGGGCGACTATGAGGGAGGCCGCCCAGCGTCGTCGCCACAGCGTGAGCACCAGGAAACCGATGGCAGCGATCGTGGCCACCACGATGGGCAGGTCTGCCAGCAGACTTACCGATGCTTCGTGGAGCGACTGTAAGCGAGCCGTTGCCGAGGCCAGTGCGGCGTGGTCGAGGATCTGGCCTCGCGACGACAGCACAAAATTTTGGAATGTCGCCCACAGGCCAGCTGCCATCGCCAGCATGAGCACTATCCAGGCCCAGATACGGGATCCGGGTACACGAAGCAGCCGGCGCGCACGCCGGGGTTCCGGCAGGTTGTCCTCCGGAAGATACGCAGAATCGGGATGCATCATTGGGGCCTAGACTAGCTACATGGTCGATAACTCACACATCCTACCGCTAAATGCTGACGTTGGACTGGAAGAACTGGCCGCAAACGCTGTAGCAATCGGCTTACCCATGAACACCAAGTTCCGCAACACAACCCTGCGCGAAGTCATGCTCCTCAAAGGGCCGCTCGGATGGGCGGAGTTTTCCCCATTTCCCGAATACGGGCCCGAAGAATCGGCCGCCTGGCTGTCAGCCGCCATTGAAGCCGGATGGCACGGCTGGCCCGACCCGGTGCGCCATCAGGTACCCGTCAACGCCACGGTCCCCGCGGTAGCTGTCGACGACGTCGAGGCAGTGCTCGCTCGGTTTGGCCCGGTACCCGCGGTGAAAGTTAAGGTCGCCGACCCCGATGTGGCCACCGATATTGCCCGGGTCAAACGGGTCCGTGAGTTGCTCCCGGACGCCCAGATTCGTATTGATGCCAATGCCGGCTATACCCATCAGCAGGCCTTTGAAGTCATTACCGCCCTGGATTTTCTAACCTATGCCGAACAGCCTGTTGCCGGCATAGAGCCCTTGGCAGCACTCCGGGCCGATTTGCGAGCTACCGGCAGTTCCGTCTTAATTGCCGCCGACGAGGCAGTCCGCAAAGCGACCGATCCCTTGGCTGTTGCCCAGGCCAATGCCGCCGATCTGATCGTAGTCAAAGTCCAACCGCTTGGTGGGGTACGACGTGCACTGTCTATCGTTGCGGCCTCCGGGCTCGATGCCGTGGTCTCTTCCGCGCTGGACTCGTCTGTCGGTATCGCCGCGGGAGTGGCACTTGCCGCTTCCCTTCCGAAGTTGGACCATGCCTGCGGGTTGGCCACCGCCGCACTGTTTACTACCGAACCGGCAACACCGGCCCGCGCCGTCGAGGGTTATCTCACGGCGGGTTCCGCACCGCAACCAGATCCTGCGATCATTGAGCAACTGAAACTGCCGGCGGAACGTCAAGCATGGTGGCAAACTCGACTCTCCAAAACTCACAGCGTTTTATCAGCCAAGGCGTAGGATGGACCGCATGGATGCCATGGATACCGCACGAGCCGTAGTGACCGCCCTCCGCGATTCCGGCGTGCAACACGTCGTCATCGGTCCCGGCTCACGATCCGCGCCACTTGTGTATGCTTTGGCCGAAGTGGCCGATCAAAAACGTTTGCACCTCCACGTGCGGATCGACGAACGCTCCGCTGCATTTACCGCTTTGGGGATCTCGCTAGCCTCGGGTCGCCCAGCCGCAGTCGTCACCACATCCGGCACTGCAACCGGTAACCTTATGCCGGCCATGATGGAAGCCGCACACGCAGATATTCGCCTGGTAGCCGTCACAGCCGACCGGCCCACCGAAATTCAGTCCACCGGGGCCAACCAAACGACCGATCAGCGAGATTTATTCGGTGTGCATGCTCGCACCTCGATAACCGTTACTGGCGATGCCGCAAACTTTGCCAAAACCCACGCTTCAGTCATGGGTGCGCTCGCCGTCGGTGCAGGCAACGCAAGCTCGCCGACCGGGCCGGTGCATGTCAACGCACGATTCCGCGAACCACTCATTCCCGAGCCAGACGAGCTGACGGTGAGTCCCGGCGCGGAGACCGGTGTGCTGCCGGTCATTACTGCCCCCCAGTCCCAGCCGCGCTTCACCAGCGACCAGCGCTGGCACAACCGGGGCCACTCGTATCAAGAGGAGCTCGTCGAAGCCACCGACTTGCGCGAACGCCACACGGTTGTGGTTGCCGGCCACGGCGCCGGCCCTGTCGCACACGATTTTGCCATGGCGCTGGGCCTGCCACTGTTTGCTGAACCATCCTCAAACGCTAGGTTTTCACGCAACGCTATCGCCGCCTACCCGTATCTTCTGGGATCCGACGGCGGCCTAGGCCAACAGGCTCACCGGTTGGGCGGACACATTCGGCGGATCGTGCTGTTCGGACGACCAACACTGTCTCGGCAGCTGCAAGGCCTGTTGAAGCGCGACGACGTAAAATCCGCGCTGTATCATCCGCAACCGGTCGGGTGGTTCACACCGGGCGCGCGCAAGGAACAGCTCATCGGTGACCTACAAGGATTGGCAGAATTCGCCGGTAGTGGCCCTCCCGGCTGGTTAGGTTCCTGGCAGTCAGCAGCCCAACGTGCCCAGCGAGCTCTGGAACAAGCACTGACGGCCCGTCAACAAACCGTAGGTAAGCCGGGCGCCATGCGCACCGCACAGCTGGTCTCAGCCACTGCGTTGGGGCAGTTGGTTCTTGGCTCGTCGTCGGTGATACGTGATGTCGATTTGTCGTGGCGCCCACCGGCCGAACCCACATCGACGGTCTTCGCTCATCGAGGCTTGGCTGGTATTGACGGAACGGTCTCTACGGCATCGGGCATTAGCCTCGCGACTGGCGAGCGCACCACCCTCATGGTTGGTGACCTCACGTTCCTGTATGACACCAATGGTTTGCTGATCGGTCCGACAGAGCAGGAACCCAACCTAGACATCGTCGTGATTAACGACTCCGGTGGGGCCATCTTCCACGGCCTGGAGCACGGTGAAGTCGCTGAACGGCCGGGCATGTCCTCGGTCGTTGAACGCTTCTTTGGCACTCCGCATACCGTGGATATCGGTGCGCTGTGTGCAGCCCATGGGATAAAACACGAACGATTGACTTCCGAGCAACAACTCATCCACGTTCTCGGGGATCCTACGGCTGGCCGTCGGGTCTTGGAAGTTGTCTCGGACCGCAGTCAGCGCCCGCAAGTACATGCCGCAGTCCAAACTGCCGTTCGGGCCACATTCGTGTAGGCGGGAGGCGGGACACTTGCGGCACGAGTTCCTGGTGACCATATAGGCTTGAGAATGTCCTGACATTTGTTGCCTAGATATGGGGTCCATGCGTCGATTTTCGAGTGTTCTAGCCACCTGTTTGACTGCTGCTTTACTCTTTGTCGGCTGCGGATCTGAGCCGTCATCGCAGCCATCGGCCCCACCGAAATCCAGCCCTGAACCATCGCCGACTCCTACCGAAGAGCCGCCGGAACTCGTAGGCGGTGGGACCGAGCTATTTCCTGATAAACGCTTTATTGCACTGTATGGACACCCGAGTTATCCCGCATTGGGCGCTTTGGGGGAACAATCACCGGAGGAGTCAGCTGATCGTGCGATTGAACTGGCTGAGATGTATGAGGCACACAGTGATGAAGAGATACACCCGGCCTTTGAAATCATTGTGACGTTGGCCTCCGAACATCCCGGGGACGACGGTAACTATTCGGCGGAGTCTGATCCGGAAGATATTGCAGAATACGTCAAAGTCGCCGAAGAGCACGACGTCTACGTGGTGTTAGATTTGCAGCCTGGTCACGCTGATTTCTTGACGCAGGCAAAAATCTACGAAGACCTGCTGAAGCGACCCAACGTTGGGCTGGCACTGGATCCGGAATGGCGATTGTCTGAGGGCCAAGTGCATATGGAACAGATCGGTTCGGTCAGTGCTGCCGAAATTAACGAGACTACCGAGTGGCTCGCTGAGCTGACCGAGGAGAATGATCTCCCGCAGAAAATGGTGATTTTGCACCAGTTCCGACAGTCGATGATTCGAGGTCGAGAACAGGTCAATACAGATCATTCGGAACTGGCTATGGTCCTACACGCCGATGGTCACGGTGCAGCGCAAGATAAATTTGCCACCTGGGATTTGCTGCGGGAAGATCTCCCGGACGATATGCGCATGGCGTGGAAGAACTTCTACCGTCAAGACGAGCCGATGTTTTCGCCGCAACAAACCTTTGACGTAGAACCGAAGCCCTGGTTCGTTTCCTACCAGTAAACGGGGCTCCATCACATGACTTATAGTCGATCGTCTGTCCCTGATCGCACGCTACTGGTTGGCTGCGGCCAAGTGGGAACACAGCTTGGCGAGCAACTGACAACGGCGGGCTCGCAGGTCGCTGCACTGCGGCGCAACCCGAGCCAACTGCCGTCAACTTTTACTCGCCTGGCGGTAGATCTCTTGCAACCGACCCCAGACACTTTGCCGGAGGTCGACGCTATGGTCGTGACCTTGGCACCCACGATGCAAGATCCTGCAGGCGGAAACGGGTATCTGGTGGCCTTGCAGCATCTTGCACAGGCGATGCCGAGCATCCCAGCCCGTGTGGTGTTTGTATCGTCCACCAGAGTCTTCGAAGGTCAGACAGCTCCACGGCCTCTCGCCGAGGAAGATTCTGTCGCACCGGCATCGCAACGTGGTGAAACACTTGTGGCAGGCGAACACCTGGCCGTCAAACTCTTTGGTGCTCATATTATGCGACCCGCTGGGATTTATGGTCCCGGCCGAGAAATGCTCATCCGCAAAGTCTTCGGGCAGAAACCGGTGCAATATGAGCGGCAAACAAACCGGATTCACCAGACCGACCTGGTAAGAGCCCTGTATGCGATGATCACACTTGATGAGCCGCCGAAAGTCGTGCACGCTAGTGACCAAGCACCGGGTGCCCTGCTAGGGGACGTCGTAAAATACATCGCCACCCGACTAAAGGTGCCCCCGCCGCCAGCCCTTGAACCGAGCAATAGTGGTGGGCGAATCCTCAGTGGGGATCGCCTCAGCACATTGGTCGGAGCGCTCACATATCCCACCTATCGAGAAGGTTACGACAGCATCATTGATGCCCGCGAGCCGTAGAAGTGTGTACTGCCTGTCAGCGAGCCGACATTCGAAGAGCCTTTTTCATGGGACGCATTTTTGCGTGAGTTTCGGCCAGTTCTGCGGCAGCATCAGAACCATTGACGATGCCGCAGCCCGCATACACGCGAACGTGATGTTCGTCTTCGATCACGCTGCCACGCAGGGCGATCCCAAATTCTCCATGGCCGTTGGCATCCAGCCAGCCCACAGCACCTGCGTACAATCCACGGTCCATACCGTGTTTTTCGGCTTCTAACTGCCAGATAGCATCAAGCGCGGCACGACGTGGTGTGCCTCCCACAGCTGCTGTGGGGTTGATCTCTGCGACCAGGTCAAGCACCGAGGTTGAGGCTGTCAGTTCAGCTGAAATGTCTGTTGCTAGGTGATACACGTTTGGCAGCGTCAAAACGAAGGGTGAGTCGGAAATATTGAGAGCTGTGGCAAAAGGCGAGAGTTTTTCCACCAGTGAATCGACGGCCGCCTGGTGTTCAAAAATTTGCTTGGGATTCTCCGAAAGCTGCTCGGCTATCAACTCGTCATTGACGGCGATGTCACGATCGACAGTTCCGGCGAGCACGCG
The DNA here is from genome assembly GCF_030453185.1 of Yaniella sp. Classification (GTDB taxonomy): domain Bacteria; phylum Actinomycetota; class Actinomycetes; order Actinomycetales; family Micrococcaceae; genus Yaniella. The sequence continues at coordinate 11,211 of NZ_JAKDKW010000015.1, forward strand.
AGCGTTGGCCGCGTTATCTTTGCGACCGATGAGCAGTTCCGGCGTTGAACCGATCAGTGGGCCAACTTTATAGGTCCAAGCGGTTGGGTTATCGTCGGCCAGCGCACGCATGGTTGCGGGAATATGGAATCCTGCTGGAGCATGCACGCGCTCATCACGGGCCAAAACGATCTTTGAAAATTCTTCGCTATCGATGCGTTGCACAGCCTCATCGACTACCTGTCGAAAATCGTCTTCCGACATGTGCGCGGCATCGTTGCGAAACGTAGCTCGGATGTTCTTCCCGGAATCTTCAGGCAAATCAGCAAGGAACATGTCAAAGAGGACGTCCTGGCTCGGCACTTGCTCCGTCACATCGTAAATATAGGCCAAGCGAATGGTGCCAGCTGAAGTATCGAGCACGAATTTCGGAACGACCATGAGTGATTCCACGGTGGAACGTGCATCAAAGGTAAACGCGGCAAAGCATATCGGAGTACACATTGTCAGGCCGTGGGGCAGTTCAGCTTTCGGAACAGCCGTAAGCTCGGACCAGCGATTTCGAGCCTGTACGAACCGCTGTGGACCGCAAGTGGTGAAGCGGTAGCGTTCACCAAAACCAAGCTTGCCGTGACGGTTGCGCGAAAACGCACTAGTGGCCTTGCCGATGAGACCATCGGGGAGCTGTGCCAATTGTGCGTCAGTCAGTGAGAAAGCTGCGGCGGTAAAAGACATGATAAGCAATAATGTACCGGTTTTTGCGCTTGTGCGCGGTGGTGGGACAATGAAGACACCATTACAATCGTGCAGGTTTTTGACGGAGGGCTGCTCAATGCCACGGCATGCGATTTTCTGGCCTCGTAGAGCACTATTATGGGCGTGGCTGCAAAAACGGCGACACCGTGCGGTTCGTCAGCCTAAAAGACGCACACATCGTTGAGTCGAGGATCCTTGTATCGGACGGATACTTGCGTTTGCCGGGACAAATGCCACACCCGCATAGGTAAGTGGTGGTGTTCGGAAAGCTGAAAATTTGCAGCGCTTTGCTGTAATCCCCAGCGCCGCAGGTAGGGCCGGAGGTATGTTTGGTGACCGTACAATTTAAGTTGTCGAGTCTGTTATTCCAGAGGTCCATCAGGGCCGCTAGTGTAGGGTTATACGGGTGGATATTTCTATTTCGCTGCCTCCGGGTATTGACGCGCTACAGAAGCATGACAAGCTTTTCGAAGCGCTCGTGACGAGCCTGGCTAAGATCGAAGAAGATTTAGCTGAAGCGCTGGTCTATGCCGACGGTCTGGCTCAGGATACGACGCGTCATCTCTTAGACGCCGGTGGTAAGCGTGTGCGTCCAATCGTTGCCGTGCTGGCTTCAATGTTGGCCGACGAAAATGTCACTACCGGACAGGTAGCTGAACCGAGTGACAATGTTCGCGACGTTGCTGTTGCCATGGAACTGACCCATTTGGCAACGCTCTACCATGACGATGTTATGGACGAAGCAGATCAACGTCGCGGTGTGCCTGCTGCACACCAACAGTGGTCGAACTCAATCGCGATCCTGGCAGGCGATCTGATTTTCGCGAAAGCTTCAGCTGTGATGTCTGCTTTGGGGACCCGTGCGGTCCAGGAACATGCAAAGACCTTTGAAAAACTGGTTCTTGGCCAGCTCTGGGAAACGGTCGGGCCAGAAGCAGACGATGATCCACTGGAACACTACCTGCGCGTGATTGATGGAAAAACTGCCTCCCTGTTGGCTACAAGTGCGCTGCTGGGCGCACTCATGGCCGGTGGGTCGGACGAGCTCATTGAGATTACTGCAGCCTATGGCGGCAATGTAGGTATGGCGTTTCAACTGGCCGATGACATCATTGATGTCACCAGTACTTCAGACACGACAGGGAAGGTCCAGGGGACCGACCTCAAAGAACGCGTGCCGACGCTTCCAATTTTGATGTTGCGTCAGTCAGCTGCCGAAGGCGATGCTGAGGCGACAAAGATTCTTGGTCTCGTTGATGGACCTTTGGACACCGATGAACAGGTCGAGGCGGCGGTAAGGGCTGTGGCTTCTCACCGGGTTATCGATGAAGCATGGGAGCTAACCGGGCAGTGGGCTGACAAAGCGATTGCCGCCCTTGATGGCTTGGCGGATTCACCGGTGAAAACGGCGCTGAAACACTTCGCGCAATACGTCGTCTCGCGCGATGCCTAGTCTTTCGGCAGGAATGTCGAGGCTGGATTCAGCGTGGCCCTGATGTCCTGTGCAATGTCTGCCCTGTAGGACTCGTCCATGGGCTGACGCAAATGACGATAAAGCATGTCGCCGGCATAGCGTGGGAACACGTGCAGATGATAGTGCCACACGTGCTGGTTGCCTGAGGGTTCATTGTGCTGGCGTGTGGAAATACCTTCTGGATTCCAGGCGCGTTTCATAGCAAAGGCAACTTCACGAACCATCAAGCTAATGCGCATGAGCACATGATCCGGTAGATCGTAGAGTGCTTCATAGTGTTTGGTAGGACAAATCATGACGTGTCCGGCATTGGGGCCGAAGCCATCGGCAGCACTAAATACGATCAGGTCATCGTCTTGATAGATCAGATCTGACAGAGCGCACCGATTATTCGGGTCCGCGACGTCACCATTAACTAATCCACAAAACGGGCACACGTATCCTTCGGGGGCGTGCGACTGGATTTGTGGGGGAGTAGGGGACGGGCCGTGGCCGATATGTTCAGTCAAGATCTTCCTCCGGGTAGTTCCAGGTCAAGATATCAGCAATGAGCTCGGAGACTGTGGCTTCACTGGCTTCCCAGTCGCCAATATTGTCTGGCGCTTCAGCACCCACGCTTCGCCGGTAGACCATTGGGTCCGGTAGCGAAACCTGATCCAGTGGGATGCCCCAGACCATCGTCTCATCTGCGTCTTCAACGAACATGACCATGGTGTCTCGGATTTCTAGTTCGTCAGGATCAAAGAAAAAGTGGTTCGTCTCCATCATCTCGGAGACCCCCAGGGCCAAGTAGAACTCTAGTAGTGCCATCGGGGCAATGGTGGACACCGTCGCGGTGTTGCCGAATTCTTCCAGTTGTTTGGCTGCAACGGACGCTAGCACCTGCGTGTTCAGCTCGTCGGGATCCATACCGTCTTGTGCCGTCCACGGCCGGTCCAGGAGTTTCGGGACGAAACTTTGATATGTGGGATAAAATACTTGTGTATCGCGTCGAGCCATACGTACTAGTCTAGTCGCCCCTTGAGGTCAGATTCACTGTTGCTTTCCGCTGAATTTATAGCAGACTGCCAGGATTAGGCGATACGGTGTTTACGTAATTAACATAGCAATTACTCTATGCACTCAAGAACAAAGGGAAATTAGTGTCCGAAACTATGCATCGTCCACTACGGGTAGCAATCATCGGTGCCGGTCCGGCTGGTGTATATACCGCTGACTCATTGCAGAAAGCTGACATCGACTTCGACGTTTCGATTGACCTGTTCGATCGTTATCCTGCACCTTTTGGTCTGATTCGATATGGCGTGGCGCCCGACCACCCACGAATCAAGGGCATTATTACAGCTTTGCACCGCGTCATGGATCGCGGTGACATCCGTTTCATCGGAAACGTGGAATACGGGACCGATATTCATCTCGAAGAACTTCGCACCTTCTATGACGTCGTAGTCTTTGCCACCGGTGCGATTAAAGATGCCCGGCTCAACATTCCCGGCGTTGAGGCTGAAAACTCGTTTGGTGCATCAGAATTCGTTTCCTGGTATGACGGACACCCAGACGTAGACCGTCATTGGGACCTGTCCGCACGTGAAATTGCGGTCATTGGAAACGGCAATGTTGCACTAGATGTGGCCCGTGTTCTGGCAAAACCCGCAAGCCAGATGCTTGAGACAGAAATTCCAGATAACGTCTACGCAGGGTTGAAGGCTTCACAAGCCACGGATATTCATGTTTTCGGACGTCGCGGCCCAGCTCAGGTGAAGTTCACTCCGTTGGAATTGCGTGAACTGAAATCTGCCGAAGACGTTGACATCATTTTGTATGAAGACGATTTCGAATTCGACGAAGCATCTGAGAAAGCCGCAGCAGAAGTCAACCAGGTACGCAATATGGTCAACACGTTGACCAACTGGCTATTAGAACAAGATGACAACCCAGAAGGTACCGGCGCATCACGTCGTCTTCACCTGCATTTCTTGGAAGCCCCAGAGGAAATTCTGACGGACCAGGGCAAGGTGGCTGGCCTTCGTATGCAGCGTATGGAACTTGATGGCACTGGAAATGTTCAAGGCACTGGGGAAATGAAGATGTATCCGGTGCAAGCGGTGTACCGCGCCATTGGCTACTTCGGGTCAGCCGTTCCGGATATCCAATTCGACGAGGAACGCGGCACTATCAGAAATGCTGAAGGCCGTGTTCTGGGTGCCGACGGCAAACCAGTTCAAGGACTCTACACCTCCGGTTGGATCAAGCGCGGCCCGGTGGGGCTGATTGGTCACACCAAGGGTGACGCGCTGGAGACTATCGGACACATTATTGAAGATGCCGAGCATCTCTACACCGCAGAGCAGCCAGCTGAGCAGGCCATCCTTGATCTGTTGGACCAGCGTGGAGTGGAATACTCAGACTGGAACGGTTGGCAGGAGCTCGATAACTACGAGATGAGTCTCGGGGAACTAGAAACCCAGTCCGGTCCAGTTGAACGCGAACGCGTGAAAGTTGTGGACCGTGACGAGCAGATTCGAATCTCCCGAGCGAAAGCACGACAAGCAGCACATAGTTAGAGGGATTACACCAGCATGCAGCAACGCGTGATGCGAAACCGTACAAAGACATGGTTCCTATTTGCCCTCATGTTGGGCATTCTCGTTGCGATCGGTGGCGTGATCTCAGCCTCCAGTGGCAGCGCTATCTGGATCATTCTCTTCACCGGTATCGGGTTAATCTCGACTGCCGTGATGTACTGGAATTCAGATAAAATCGCATTGCGCAGCATGCAGGCGTATGCTGCGGATCCGCAGCAGTTCAAGGGCCTTTACGATATGGTCCACGATCTGGCGCAGCGTGCAGGGGAGCCGGCTCCACGGATTTATATTTCCCCAACCCAGCAGCCCAATGCGTTTGCTACCGGGCGTAATCCACAAAACGCTGCGATCTGCTTTACCGAGGGCATCATGCATCTGCTGGACCCTAGAGAGTTGCGGGCCGTGACCGGCCACGAGCTGATGCACGTATATAACCGAGATATTCTTACCTCGTCGGTCGCCGCCGCGATCGGTACGGTGATTCAAGGTGCTGCATATATGCTGATGTTCAGCCGGAATAACAGCAACGTGTTGTTTAGTATTCTGGGGGCAATCCTTGCCCCGCTGGCTGCAGGACTCGTGCAAGCAGGTATTTCTCGGGATCGGGAAACCTCTGCTGACCATGATGGTGCACGTCTTACCGGTGACCCACTCGCGCTGGCTTCAGCATTGCAAAAAATTTCCGGTGGTGTGCAGCGTCATCCTATGTCATCGGATGATCACCGGGTTAAAGCAGCGTCGCACATGATGATTGCCAACCCATTTGCGGGCAAAATCAAAAACTGGTTCTCAACCCACCCGGCTGTTGAAGACCGGGTGGATCGACTGAACCAGATAGCCCGAGATATGGGACAGCAGCCTTAATTTCCCTTAGCGTCCCAGTGCTTTTGTAGTTCGTTGTTGATGGGACGCTCAAGGAGATCACGCCGAGCCGTGTTCGCCCAGTTCAATGCCTCGCCGTGGTCCAAGCGCGCATCACGGGCTAATTGGTCTTGCTCGCGTCCGAAGCTTGCATCTTGAACAGGCACCGTGCCGGTCTCTAGCTCTTCTAACTGTGATTCCAGGTTGAGCTGTGAAGCGGACGACTGTTCCAGAAGGTGCGGTTGAGACATGATATCGACGAGACTGGCATCGACCATGAGACCTTCTGGGTGCTTAAATCCGTTGCGCAGTGCTGGCTGCAGGACATTGTCAGGATGAATTGGATCCTGCATCCGTGCAAAGCTGAGTTGATCGCCTGCTTCGCCGTCTTCTTGCTTAACGAGTAATTCTCCGACGGACAGTGGGCTGGTAAAAACTGCATGGTCGAACGTAATCAGGTACAGCATGTATGTGTTCCTCCGACGTTATTTGAAGTTGATGAACTGTAGTGGCGCATCCTCGAAGTCACGCAGCAGCGTGATGACGGTCTGCAAATCGTCACGTGACTTCGACGATACGCGGAGCTGGTCACCTTGAATAGTGGCCTTGACCGATTTTGGGCCATCGTCACGAATGATCTTGGAGATCTTCTTGGCTGTTGTTTGGTCGAGGCCTTCTTTGATCGTGGCATTGATTCTGAACTGTTTGCCCTGCGCGACTGGTTCCTCAGCATCTAATGCTTTCAATGAAATACCACGGCGCACCAACTTGGATTGCAGCACGTCCAGAGTAGCGTTGACTCGTGCTTCCGCATTGGCCATCATGGTGAGGCTATTGTCGTTGTGCTCTATCGTGGCGCCGGTGCCCTTGAAGTCGTAACGCTGCTGAATCTCTTTGGCAGCCTGGTTTACAGCATTGGCCACTTCCTGTTTGTCCACTTCGGACACAATGTCAAAAGTCGATTCCTTCGCCATTCAGGCTCCTTCTATAGCTCAACATTTGGTTCTTCCCAAAGTTTAGCTTGGATCCATTGTGGGCCATACGATAAGAAACCCGACTCAGAGAATTTTTTGAGGTACGAAACACGGGTGCCCAGGCGATTAGCTAAAACAAATAATGGCTGGTAATGTAGTCACTCGTGCACGCAAGCCGCACACTTTGGCAGATTACCCAAGCGGCCAACGGGGGCTGACTGTAAATCAGCTGGCATTGCCTTCACAGGTTCGAATCCTGTATCTGCCACCAATTCAATACAGTAAAACCTCGGTGAAAACCGAGGTTTTACTGTTGCAGAAGTCGGGTGCTGTTATCTATCACTCAAGTAGACGACCATAACGCTGGACCACCGTTGTGAGCTCTGCGGCCCGCTCTGCGAACGCTTCAGTCGGTAAGTCGTGTGTAAACCCCGTGATGGTCACCGCGGCAAGCACCTGGCCAGAAAGTCCCCGGAGAGGGACGGCCACCGCTGTCATGTCAGCGTCCCACTCGTTATTCGAGGTAGCCCATCCTTGACGTTTTACGGCATCGAGCTCGTCGAGAAGCTGTTGTTGGTCGGTAATGGTCCACTGCGTAAACCGCTCCAATGAAGTGGTCTGCAGCTGAGCACGTACCTGGTCATCCGCCGCTGCTAGGAGGACTTTCCCGCTACTGGTGGCATGACCAGGAGTGCGACGACCAACGTATTGGCGGGGCGTGAAAAAACGTTCCGTCGGCGCGGACTGCGCGATGTTCACCGCGTAGATTTCATCACGTATGGCCACATTGGCCGTGAGTTTGAAGTGCTGTGCCACTGTTTCGACAAGTATTTGCGCGGACTTTGTGAGGTCGTTTTGCGAATTGACCGAACCTGCCAGCTGCAGGACCCCTTGACCTAGTTCATAAGCAAGGTCAGCTGGACGACGGGCCACCAACGCTTGTCGTTCGAGTGCGATCAACAATCGTGAGGCAGTTGACTTGTGCACATCAAGTTCTCTTGCGATCTCGGTTACCGTGGCTCGTTGTGCGCCATTGAGGATCCATAAAATGCTCAACGCGCGGTCCACTGACTGGTTTCCACTCACTGTTGAGACGCTTTCCTAGAAATTCTCCGCATGGTCTTGTGATGCGAAGCCCTTCGGGGATAGGGTTTGTGGCAACAGTCACAGTTGCAGCTTACGCACTAGTTGCAACATACGCAACCCTTGGAGGGTTTTGGCCATGGCACACGCATATACTTCATCATCAAAAATTCTTATTATCGGATCGGGCGTCGTTGGGGCAGCAATAGCGGATGAGCTCACCCAGCGTGGCGCGAGAGATGTCACCGTAGTTGATCAGGGGCCCCTGTATGAGACGGGTGGTTCGTCCTCTCATGCTCCAGGATTCGTGTTTCAGATCAACCCCTCTAAAGCGATGTCGGAACTGGCCCAGCGTACGCTGAATAAATTGGACGAACTTGACCCCGGCGGGGAGGATAACTGGCTGTTAAAGCGAGTTGGCGGTATTGAGCTCGCGTACACCGATGATCAAATGCGCGAATTGAAGCGACGTCACGGGTTCGCCCAAGCTTGGGGCGTTGCGTCCGAGCTGATTTCGGCCGATGGTGTGCGTCAACTGTGGCCAGGAGTCGATGTCGCAGATCTGATTGGCGCACTGCACACTCCCACTGATGCTGTAGTGCATTCAGTACGGGCTGTTACGGCGCAGGCCGAGCGTGCCATCGAACATGGCGCCGTCTTCCATGGTCACACTCAGGTTGTTGATCTTGTGGTCGAAGATGGGGCGGTAACGGGTGTACAAGTTGTGGATGCACTCACCGGTGACCATCAACGAACCATTGCTGCCGATATTATTGTCGCAGCAGGCGGGATTTGGGGGCCAACTATTGGCAAGTGGCTGGGGAAGAATATGCCAATGCAGCCTATTGAACATGGCTTTGGGTTCTCGCACCCCCTGGAAGAGTTTCGTGACGCTGCCAATGATGAATCCTGTAACTTTCCGATGATTCGACACCAGGGGGCCGGGGTGTATTTCCGGCAGCAAGGCAAAAGTTTGGCAATCGGGGCCTACGAGCACAAGCCGTTAGAGGTTCGTCAGGACCAGTTGGGGTCCGCGGCCGAAGCGCATGCTAGCGGTGTGCAGCCATCGGTGCACGAACTGACCTGGGAAGATTATGAACCCACTTGGCAAGAAATCCAACGGGTCTTTCCCCCAGGTTCGGGCAGCTGGCTTGGATGAAGCCCGCTCGTTCAACGGCATTTTCTCCTTCACCCCCGACGGGGGCCCGCTGCTTGGACCATCCAACACGGTGGCCGGGGTCTGGATAGCCCAAGCAGTGTGGGTTACGGCTTCGGCCGGTGTCGCTCAAGTTACCGCAGATTGGATCACCACTGGGCATCCCGGTATCGATACGGCCGACCTGGACTTAGCGCGCTTTGACACCCGGCTCCTGTCGCCTGAATTCGGCAGGCAAAAGGGGCTGGAGGCCTATGACGAGGTCTATGACATTCGCCATCCACGTGCTGCTTCGGCGAAACTCCGTGGTATTCGGACGTCACCGTTTCACTTCCACCAACAACTCGCGGGCGCACATTTCGTTGAAGCCAACGGGTGGGAACGCCCACTGTGGTTAGAAGAAAATCGGCGGGTCCTAGAGGAAGCCGAGCTGACGTTTCCGAAAATTCCGGCGTGGGATACTTCGGAGTTTTCGCCCATCGCGGTTGGGGAGGCGTGGGCTACTCGAAATCGTGTGGCTATGTATGACATGACGTCGCTGACCCGCTACTGGGTGGCTGGACCAGATGCATCGGCCCTGCTGGAGCGACTCACGACCAATAAGGTGTCCAAGAAGCCAGGCTCGGTGACGTTCACGCTCATGCTGGATGCAGCAGGCGGTATTCTCTCGGACGTTACGGTCACGAGAGTGTCCGACGACGAATTTCTCATCGGAGCCAATAGCCATCGCGACCTCATCCATCTGAACAATCATGTGCGCGACGGGGAGCAGGTTTCCATTACGGATATCTCCCCAGGAACGTGCTGCATTGGGCTTTGGGGTCCGCATGCTCGCGATGTGCTCAGCCAGTTGACCGACGACGACATCAGTCACGAAGGATTCGGTTATTTCAAAGCCAAACAGCTCTACATCGCAGCGGTGCCGGCGTTGGCACTGCGAGTCTCCTATGTGGGAGAACTTGGCTGGGAGCTCTACACAACCGCGGATCACGGTGCCCGGCTCTGGGAAGAGCTCCATACAGCTGGAAATCAATACGGCATAGTGATTGGTGGGCGACTGGCCTTCAACGCGCTACGCCTAGAAAAAGGGTTCCGGTCCTATGGTGCAGACATGACTCGGGAGCACCGTCCACAACAAGCGGGCCTTGGATTCGCGGTCTCGAAAGTCAAAACTGATTATCTGGGTTATGAGGGGCTGTCCGAGCCACCGACAACCGATCGTCAGATGGTGACATTGACGTCTGACTTCCTATTTGGAGCGCCCAACCCCGGTGCCCCGGTGCTGGGCGCTGATGGTCAGCTAGTGGGTTACACTGCCTCGTCCGACTTTGGCTACACGGTGGGCAAGACCATTACCTTTGCATGGCTCGATCCGGAGCATTCGCGGGCCGACACCGAAGTCGTCATCAAACATTTCAATCGTTCGGTGCCGGCCGTCGTGGCTAGCGATCCGCTGTATGATCCGAGCGGCAGCAAGATGCGTCGTTAGCCATACACCGGGTCTTTCGCTTTTGGTGCGCCTATGCCTGGATCGATTTGGTGAGGACCGCTCTTGGATGGTCGTACATCAAAATCGAAAATGGCGGTCGGGATGTACACGGTGGAGCACGCGTTTGGAATGTCAACCACCGAGGAGAGCCGTCCTTCAATGGGAGCGGCACCCAACAGGAGGTAGGCCTGTTCCTTGGAGTATCCAAATTTTGATAGGTACTCGATCGCGTGCAGGATGGCGCGCTGGTAGGACAAATGGGAATCCAGGTAACGCTGTTCCCCATCGAGGGTTACCGATGTGCCAGAGAACGAGATCCATTCACTGAACTGTGGATCTTGTCTGCCGGGCATGAAGATCGCGTTTTCAGCTACCCCGTAGGTTTCCATGCCGCCCTTGATCAGGTCGACGTGGATATCCATGAAGCCACCCATCTCGATGCCACCGCAGAAGGTAATCTCGCCGTCGCCCTGGGAGAAGTGCAGGTCTCCGATCGAGAAGTTTGCCCCGTCAACGAACACCGGGTAGAAGGCCCTGGTGCCCTTCGTCAGGTTCTTAATGTCCTGGTTCCCACCGTTTTCCCGTGGGGGAGCAGTTCGTGCTGCCTCTGCACCGACACGAGCCCACTCGCTTTGAGGCAGGTTGCCGAGTACAGCTTCTTCGGGCTCGGGCGGGAGCGCGAGCGGTGGCACTCGATCTGGGTTCGTAGCGATCAGGTCGCCTTCACGCTTATTCCACTTGGCTAACATTTCAGGGCTGGGTGCTGTGGCCATAATGCCCGGGTGAGTGAGTCCCTCGAAGCGTACTCCGGGGATATGCCGCGAAGTCGCCCAGGGACCCTGGAAGTCCCAGACGGCTTTATATGCATCAGGGAATTGATCGACTAGGAAGCTACCACCGTTGGAACGAGCGAAGATACCGGTGTAACCCCAGCCCTGACCGGCCAGCGGGCCTTGTTCCTGTGGGATTGGTCCGACATCTAAAATATCTACAATCAGTAGATCGCCGGGCTGGGCGCCCTCGATGCGGAACGGGCCGGAGAGGCCGTGCACCTTCTTCATGGGTGCATTGAGGATGTCATCGGCGGAGTCGTCGTTTTTAATGGCACCGTCGAACCATTCTCGTGAATCAACTCGGAAGCTATCACCCGGGCGGACCGTTTCTACCGGCGGGATTTCTGGATGGTATCGGTTATGGCCAGTCTTTTCTTGAGCAGTGAATGGTTTGGAGGAATCTAAAGGGAAAATATTGCCGAGCATGATGAGTACTCCTACTTCTAGGGTTTGGGCAATTTTTGGTGCAGTGGATTCGTCGTGATCGCAGTGGGTTGGCGTTTTGCAGTGCGCGTGCCGGAAAGAGAGTTCACCACCTCGGGCTGATCGGCTGTCGCTTTGGTGGCGTCAAGGAATCGCATCTGGGCAGATTTGCCTTGGGACGGCCCAACGGCTGGCATGAGACTGGCGGCATCCTTGCCGCACTGTGGGCAGGAAACGGTGTCGGGTTTTTCTTGCATCGTAAAGAAGGCTTCGAAGACGTCGCCTTCGGGACACCTGAAATCGTAGAGCGGCATGAATCATGGTCCTCTCGATGAAGACATGCATCTGATGTCATTGAGTCAAACATGAAGTGAGCTGGATCTCAAGAGGTATTGACTTGGGGAGACGGGGTTTCGGAAGGCTTTGGGCCATGAGGTCACGGTTGACTCGTAGAAACGTCGCGCAAGCTGTGCAGAGGCGGTGAAAAACTCTTGTGAACAAACCGTTCAAACATCGAATACGCGAGCAAACCGTTGACAAGTCATCATGTTGCAGGCGTAGTCTGCAGCTATGAGCAACCCGAAGATTGTGGTCAAAAGGATCTACGACGACGTCGATGACTCTGACGGTAAAAGGGTCCTCGTGGACCGAATGTGGCCGCGGGGTGTCAGTAAAGAGCGCGCCGAGCTAGATTATTGGTTTAAAGAGGTGGCGCCAAGCGCGGATCTGCGTACATGGTGGGACCATGATGCGGAGCGTTTCCAGGAGTTTGCAGACCGATACGAGGAAGAGCTCTCCGCTGAGGACCATGTCGAACAGGTCGATGAGCTGATTGATCTCGTACACAATCATGCTCGGGTCACATTGCTCTACGCAGCCAAAGACGAGACCGTCAACCACGCTCGTGTTTTGCAAGACTATCTGAGGCGGCACAGCTGATGGGTGATCCAGCCTGTTGGCTCGACCAATTATGTCCCGACTGTGCCGCGATGCTCGATGCGCCCGAGCCCGGGGCGATATCTGTGACGTGTTGGCGCTGTGGCGCCACGGTTCACTTCGGTGACGAAGGTCCACGCGTGACAAACCGCAAAAAATAGTACCGCCTTCTGGCGGCAAATTTGCCTGCGTTCGCAGTGGTAAAGATCTATCTTCGCACCCCGCTCCGGCGCGACTTGACTGTGACTGCTGTCACTCGTTATATTTGCTGCAACGCTGTTGCACTCAAGGCAACATGTGGAATTTCCAACCATCCTGTCACTGGGCTATGCCTGGAAGCATTCACCCTTCCTATAGGGGAGTCAAGGAGCACACATGTCTTCAGTCTTTCTCGAAGACCTCGATGCGGAAACATACGCCGAGTATCTGAATCAGCCAACATCCACCGTCATCATCCCCGCCGGCGCGACCGAACAGCACGGGCCGCACATGCCACTGGGTGTTGATGCTATGTTGTCGACTGACATTGCCGCAGCCGTCGCGCAGCAGCTTGGTGCTCTCGTGGCGCCGGTTTTTTCATATGGGTATAAATCACAGCCGCGTTCCGGTGGTGGCGACCACCGGGTGGGCACTACGAGCTTGAGTGCTACCACCCTGATGAGCCTGGTCGAAGATGTTGCCGGTTCATTCCTACGCCAGGGGTTTAAGAATGTCGTTGTACTCAACGGGCACTTCGAAAACTATCAATTTATTTACGAGGGTCTTGACCAGGCAGTCACACAAGCGCGTGATACGGGACTGGCCAGCCGCGGCGTGTTGATGTCCTACTGGGATTTTGTGGATGAGGATACGCTCCAGAAAGTCTTCCCGGATGGGTTCTTGGGTTGGGATATCGAGCACGGGGGCGTCTTGGAAACTTCATTGATGCTGCACTTGCACCCCGAAAAGGTCGAGATGGACCGCGTGATTGATCATCCGCCGGCAGATCTCACCTCTTATGATATTTTTCCCGAGGATCCTGCGCGCACCCCGGTGAGCGGATGTCTGTCCTCAGCAGTAGATGCCAGCGCAGAAAAGGGTCGATTGCTCCTGGACGCTGTGCACGGTGCTGTGTCTGAAGCGCTCGCAACAGAATTAGAGCTGCCAGCAACAGCAGAGGGGGCACGGTAGCTATGGATAAGACAGGGAATGTCTCGACAGGGTCGGAGACACAATACGCCGGGCAGCAGCCCGTAGACAGTGAGCAAAAAGCCCCAGTAGAAGTGCCGCGGTTTATGGGGCGACAGATCCCGCCGCTTGACCGATTGCTCATCACCATCATTCCACCGGTGCTGATTGTGGCCGCAGTCATCTGGGTGATCGCGGATTCTGAAGGTGCAGCCGACACCATCGGGGTACTGCGAACATTTGTCACCGGTGAATTCACCTGGCTTTTTGTGCTTTACTCGTTAATTGCGTTGGCGGTCTGTATTTGGGCGGCCTTTAGTAAATTCGGCAAGGTACGTCTTGGCGGTCCCAAGGCCAAGCCACTCCACGGCCGGTTTGCCTGGTACTCGATGCTCTTCGCCTGCGGTCAGGGCATTGGCTTGATCTTCTGGTCCGTGGCAGAACCGATCATGCTGCGCGACGACAATCCGGTTATTCCAGCAATGTCCGCCGGCGGTGGTGAAGAAGGCGCCATCGTGTGGACCTACTTCCACTGGGGGCTAACCGCGTGGGCCATGTACTGCGTGGTTGCGTTGTGTTTGGCGTATTCCCACCACAACCTGGGTAAGACGCTGACGTTCCGTGAGGCAACGGTTGATATTCTGCCGAAGAAGGTGCAACGTCCCGCGGGTGTGCTGGTAGAACTCCTGGCTATTATGGCTACCGTACTCGGGTTGGCAACATCGTTCGGGTTCGCGGCTATGCAATTTGGTTCTGGAGTGACCTCGTTTACGGGTATTGAATCTGGGCCGGTTATGTGGATGATCGTGATCGGTGCATTCGCGGCCGTCACCGGTGTTTCTGCTTTTATTGGAATCAATAAGGGTATGGCTCGACTGTCTGGCCTGAATTCCGTCTTGAGTATCGTGCTTGTCGTTGCAGTCTTTGTTTTTGGTCCTACGCTGTACCTGATCTCTACCCTGACGCAAACCTTCGGAAGTTTCGCGCAAAACTTCATCTCTATGAGTTTCTTCACCGACTTCCAGATCACTGCGTCATCGCTGGACACCTGGCAGGACAGCTGGAATGGTTGGTGGACGGTCTTCATTTGGTGTTGGGTTATTGCCTTCTCGCCGTTCGTCGCAGGTTTCGTGGCTCGCATTTCTCGTGGGCGCACTATTCGCGATTTCGTTATCGGAGTGACCGTAGTTCCGTCACTGATCGTGATGGTCTGGGTCGGCATTCTTGGTGCTGCCGCAGTGTATTATGACGACCAGACTGATCGATCGATCAGTGGACAGGTTGCCGACGATACCTCAAGCGGCTTATTTGCCATGCTGGATCAGGTGCCCATTGTTGGTACCATCTTGCTGATTGTGGCAACGATTTTGGTGGCCACTTACTACATCACGTCGTTGGACTCAGGAACCTACGCACTGGGGGAGTTCGTCACCGCGCCTCGGAAATCTAGTCCGTTCTTCCGGGTGCTTCTCGTCTTGAGTATTGGCACTGTTGCCACCGTACTGTTGGCTATTGGTGGTGAAGCCGTGGTTGATACGGTGCAAACGGGCACGATTATCGGTGCCTTCCCGTTCTCGTTTGTCATTTTGTTGATGATTGCGAACTTCGTGCGACGGCTGAAGAAGCGCAATAAAGAGATTCGTCGCATGGAGCGCGCTGTCAATGACCCTGACCCAAACAGGGTGCTGGTCCCCAACTCTGATGGAGAAGGCTTTACTGAGCCTCCTGCCGAAGCAACCACTGTGGCGTCGCGCCCGCCCGGGGTCGATGACACTCAGTGACATAAATGCTCGATAGGCCTAGTGTCGCGTAGCGGCAAGCGGGCGCAGCTTAGCTATTGGCTGTGCCGGCTTATTCGACCTGACAAGGCCTGAAGCAGTTCCGAAAAGACCGTCCAAGATTCGTCGCATTTGGCCTTGACAGTGAACTTCCTCACATCTATTCTGAATGCAACAGTGTTGCAAAGATCGCAACTAGGTCGTTGCAACCTCCTGCGTACGAAAATCCCACTTCAAGTCAGCCCGCGTC
Organism: Yaniella sp.; assembly: GCF_030453185.1. Lineage (GTDB taxonomy): Bacteria > Actinomycetota > Actinomycetes > Actinomycetales > Micrococcaceae > Yaniella. Next base: position 26,955 of record NZ_JAKDKW010000015.1, read on the forward strand.
CTCGTGCTGACAGAAATCTCAAAGGAGAGCCCCATGGCTAACGTCACAAACATCAGCGAACTCGAGCGTCTCAAGACCCTTCATAACGGCACCAAGCAGCCACTGACCTTCTCTGGCGCTGAATTCGAACGTCGCCTCAACGGTCTGCGCTCGATCATGTCCGAAAAAGGCCTCGACGCAGTCATTCTCACAAGCTACCAGGGCATCAAGTACTACTCGGATTTCCTGTTCACGTACTTCGGACGTCAGTACGCGCTGGTTGTGACTCAGAAAGAGTCAGTTTCCGTAACCGCCAATATTGACGCCGGTATGCCATGGCGCACCAGCTACGGCGACAATATCGTCTACACCGATTGGCGCCGCGACAACTTCTACTACGGTCTCCAGGAAGCACTGAACCGCCAGGGCATCAGAGCCAAACGCATCGGTGTTGAAGACGACACCGTGACTACCATGCAGCGCAAAGCACTCGCAGACACCTTCTCCGATGCGGAACTCGTTGACGTTTCTCAGGCAGCCATGCGTCAACGCATGATCAAGTCCCAAGAAGAAATCGAAGTCATCAAACTCGGTGCCCGTATCGGTGACATCGGTGGCGAAGCCATCCACGCCGCTATTCGTGAAGGCATCACCGAATACGAAGTGGCACTCATCGGCCAGGAAGCCATGGTCCATGAGATTGCCAAGACCTTCCCCGATCAGGAAGTCCGTGACACCTGGGTATGGTTCCAGTCGGGCATTAACACCGACGGCGCACACAACTGGGCCACCACCCGTAAACTGCAGCGTGGCGATCTGTTGTCCATGAACTGTTTCCCGATGACCTCCGGTTACTACACCGCACTGGAGCGCACCATGACCCTCGGTGAGCCAGATGCGCGAACCTTGGAGATCTGGAACGCCAATGTTGAAGTTCACGAAGCTGGCATCGAACTGATCAAACCAGGCGCAGTCTGCAAGGACATCGCACACGAACTCAACGAGATTTTCATCGGCCACGGATTGCTGCCAAACCGTACTTTTGGTTATGGTCACTCATTTGGCGTCCTATCGCATTACTACGGTCGCGAAGCCGGCCTGGAACTGCGCGAAGACATCGACACCGTCCTCGAGCCGGGCATGGTGGTCTCCATGGAACCAATGGTCACCGTCCTAGACGGCGAACCAGGCGCCGGTGGCTACCGAGAACACGACATTCTGGTCATTGGTGAGGACAGCGTCGAGAACATCACGAAATTCCCATACGGTCCAGGACACAACATCATCGATGCCTAACCATTGACGGTGGTTGGGCATGGATTCTGCCTGACTGAACTCACAAATGGTGGGACGACGAAACCCCGATCGGAATGGACTGGTCGGGGTTTGGTCGTATCTAGGGGACGTCGCTATCGGCGGCTTCTCGGGCCCCAGTCCGGCGCAGCGGCTATCAATTGCTGTGTGTAGGGGTGGGACGGCTCGTGGATAATCTGCTGGGCGGTACCTGTTTCCACTAGGTTTCCGTGCGTCATTACAGCAATCTGGTCTGACATATGTTCAACCACCGCAAGATCGTGGGTGATGAACAGGTAGCTGGTGCCGGTCTCAAGCTGCAGCCGGTCGAGTAAATCCAACACGGTCGCTTGTACGGATACATCAAGGGCGGAGACAGGCTCGTCCAAGACTAAGATGTCTGGTTTTGGTGCCAGAGCGCGAGCGATGGCCAGGCGCTGGCGTTGTCCGCCGGAAAGTTCTCTCGGACTCCGAGACAACAGACTGCTGTCGAGCTCGACCAGATCGAGCAATTCAAGGGCGCGCTTGTGATAATGCCGCGAGCGAGACGTTGTCCCGCCAGACAGCGCATTGATGAGTATTTGCGACGTTGTATAGCGCGGATCAAATGAAGCGAGTGGGTCTTGGTAAATTGCGCCGAGCTGATCACGTAGATCGCGTCGGTCGGATTCCTTGGCCGGAGCGAAGTGCTGGCCAAAAATGCTGACGCTTCCCGTATCGGGACGTTCAAGCCCAAGGATCATCCTTGCGGTCGTGGTTTTCCCAGAGCCAGATTCGCCAACCAGTCCCAGTGTTGAGCCCTGCGGCACAGAGAATGACACGTCGGAAACTGCCGCGTGGTCGCCGAATGTTTTCGACAGCCCGTGAACAGCAATAGCCAACGTATCAGTCAGCTTTCGCATATCGGCAGGGTGTCTGAAATTCTCGAAGGTTCCAGCTTCCGTGGTTGCAACCTGACTGAGCGGGGCGAAGCGTGCAACGCCGCTAGGGATCGCGGCAAGCAACTGTTTGGTGTAATCGTGCTGCGGGTTCGACAGCAACTGTTCGGTCGGGCCGGATTCTACGATTTCTCCATGGCGCATCACAATGATGTCATCGGCGACCTGTGCGATCTGTGCAAGGTCATGCGAGATCATCGCCAAAGCAATACCCTGGTCTTTTAGCTGGGCAAGTTGGTCGAGCACCATGCGCGTAAGTCGCGTATCTAGCGCGGTGGTGGCTTCGTCGGCAACCACTACCGAAGGACTGCCGATCATGGCCTGTGCAATCAACGCGCGCTGGCGCATCCCGCCGGATAGTTGCGGGCTTCGCTGCTCTGCTCGCAGCGCTGGTTCGGGCATTTCCACGGAGTACAGGGCCTCGACGGCGGCCTGTTTTCGTTGCTTGCGTGAGCCTGGCAAAGCGTCAGCAATTTCGCGGTGAATCGGACGTAGCGGATCTAAACTGTTCAGGGCATCTTGCAGAATCATTGCCACTTTGTTGCCCCGGATTTCACGCCATTGCTTTTCGGTTAGTCGTGTCGCATCTGTGCCCAAAATATTGAGGGTGTCGGCGGTCACGTTCCCTGAGGTGAGGCCCAATAAGCTGCGTGCGGTGACAGATTTTCCTGAGCCAGATTCCCCTACGATGCCCAAGGCTTTTCCAGGGGTGAGCGTTAGCGACACATTTTTGACCGCTTCGATACGGGTTTTATTGGGACCGGGGAAAGTCACCGAAAGGTTTTCTATTTCAACGGCGGGTGTATTCATGTACGACTCCGGGTCGCGGTTCGGCCCAGCAGGGTTGCTCCTGCGGCGATAGTGACGATGGCTGCACCCGGGAAAACCGTGAGCCACCAGGCGAAGTGTAGGTAGGTGCGCCCGTTGGCCAACATGGCGCCCCATTCTGGTGCGGGCGGGGGAGTGCCCAATCCCAAGAACGATAGCGCCGATGCCCAAATGACCGCTTGCCCAATACCCAGCGTGATCAGCGCCAGCAGCGTGGACAGGGTATTGGGGATGAGGTGGTTGCGGACTTTATGCCACCGTGAGTGGCCCAGCACGGTGGCTGCATCGAACATTTCGGAATTCACTAGGGTCCTCAGATGGGTTCGGATCAGTCGCGAGTAGCCCGGTGCGGTGGAAAGCCCAACCGCGATGATGGCCGGGGTGGTACCGGGGCCGGTGAACGCGATAATCAGCAACGCCATGAGCAACGCTGGAATAGCGTAAAGAACTTCGAGGAGTCGGAGTATCACCGAATCGATCCATCGTGGACCAAATGCGGTGATCACACCCAACAGGATCGCAATACCCATGCCCAAAGCCGTTGCGGCGAGCCCGATGGTCAACGAATCGGCGGTGCCGTGCACTACGCGAGTGTAGACATTGCGGCCGGATTCATCCGTGCCAAAGGGGTACTGGAGTGACGGCGCCTGGAAAGCTTCGGAAGGTTTGACCGCCAGAGGGTCTCCGGGCGCCAGCAGCGAGGGAAACAAGGCGGCGGTAACGACAAGACCGACGAAGAGTGTGGCGAGGATTTTGGCGGTGCGGCTCATGCATCATCACCTCGAGCAGCAGCAGGATTGATGATGGCTTCAATGGCCTCAACAATCAACATGACGACCATATAAATCAACGCCGAAAACAATGCGATACCTGTGACCATTGGCATGTCCCGGGAGAGCACTGCGCCCAACAGCGAGCGTCCCAGCCCCGGTCTGGCGAAGACTTCTTCGACGACGACGGCCCCGGAGATAGAGGTTGCCACCGCCCAACCGGTGAGATTCAGCGCCGGCAGTGCGGCATGGCGGAAGCCGTGACGAAAAAACACTTGGCCTTCGGATGCTCCGCGGGCCCGTGCTGCAAGAGCGAAGGGCGAGCTCATGGCGGTGACCAAACTGTCACGCATCAGTTGCGCGAGGAATCCTGACAGTGGGATAGCCAGGGTGAGAGCCGGCAGAATAATCCCCTGCACTGTGCCGGTATCCACGGAGGGCAACCAGCCCAGCCACGTGGAGAAAATAATAATGAGCATGGCACCCAACCAGAAATGGGGTACTGCCGCGGCGACCACTTCGATCACGGTTCCCATGGCTTGGCCGATACGATTCGACCGAGCGGCCACAGCCGCCATGAGGAAGGCAATGAGCCAGGCGATCACCAGTGAGATCAACGTGAGCTGCAGGGTCGCCGGCAACATCTCGGCCATGATCTGGGCAACCGGGCGTTGCTGAGCGTAGGAGGTACCTAAATCACCGGTGATCAACTGCCCCAGATACAGTGCATATTGCACCAGGAGTGGTTCGTTGAGGTGATACTGCTCGCGTGCCGCTTCCAATGCCTCGGCTGAAGCCTGGGAGCCGGGTCCTCCCATAATGGCTTCTGCTGGATCCCCCGGAATCATCCGGATGGCGATGAAAATCACGGTGGCCACGATCCACAGCAGAATCGCTGCGGCACCGACCCGGCGGGCCAACCAACTCACTACTCGCATGGGTTACTGATCAAGCCATACGTTGTAGTACTCCGGTGCCGCAATGGCGGAAGTATCGCCCATGTTTTGGACATCTGCGGAGTACAGGAAGTGGTTTTGCTGATCATAGAGCGGCAACACGTAGTGGTCTTCGAGCACGGTTCGCTGCGCCTGCTCGTAGAGTTCTGCGCGCTCGTCGTCATCCGTGGTCTCTTCGGCCTGAACCAGTGTCTCGTCCAATTCCGGGATATTTACCTGGGCGTTATTGGCGAAGTAGCCGGAAGGGGCCGGTTCGATGGAGTCTGAGTGGTACAGAATTCGCAGTACCGACGGCCCGACTTTAGTGTACGGAGCAGAGACCAGATCGTAGTTGTGTTCGCCCAGTGCCGCGTACCAGCTGGATAGATCCAACAGGTTGATCTGCATATCAAAGCCGACTTCGGCAGACTGGGATTGGAACTGTTCGAACAGCGACTGCTCTGCTGGTACCGACTGGTTGGTTGAAACCGGCATGACGATCTCGAGGCGTTCGCCATCCTTCATCCGCACATCGTCGTCATCGCGTTCGGTCCAGCCGGCATCGTCCAGCAGTTCGTTGGCTTGCTCAACATCTTGGGTGAACAAGGACTCATCGGAGTATCCCAGTGGTTCAACCGAGGACAGCAATGAATGTGATCGCGGGGCGGTATCGAAGTACAGCGCCTCAATACCGCCGTCGACGTCGACGGATCGCATGAAGGCTTCGCGAACCAGGACGTCGTCGAATGGTGCCTGGGAAGAATTCAGCTCGAGCCGGTTTGCTGCGCCGGGACGCGGCGAATCCAGATGGCCAATGTTGGCGTCTTCGGCGGACTGGATCGTGTCTGGTTGAGCATTGTCGATGACGTCGACTTCACCGGACTGCAGTGCCGCATACCGGGTGGCGGCTTCTGGAATCATTCGCCAGGTGATGCCATCGAGGTATGCCTGATCAGTCTCGCGGTCAGATTCCACTGGAAGTACGTAGTCGTCATTGCGCACCAGGTTGACCTGCTGTTCGCGTTCCCAGGAGTCGAACATGAATGGGCCGGTACCGACTGGGTCGGCACAGTTTTCCTGGACATCACGGGCTAACGCTTCGGGGGACTGGATGGCAGTCCAGTGCATGGACAGTGATTCTTCCAGCGCGTTATCCGGTGCGGACAGGTGTAGATCAGCGGTCAACTCATCAACAATTTCGACTTCTTCAACTTTTTCCACCGCAAGGAAGCCGGTCGACGACGCGGTCTCTGGGTCTTGCAGGTGCTCGATGTTGGCTTTGATCGCTTCGGAGGTGAGCGGAGTGTCATCGTGGAATGTAATGCCGTCTGTGACACTGATCGTGTGCGTCAGGCCGTCGTCTGAAACTTCGGAGGTTTCGGCCAACCACGGGATGGTTTGGCCGTCCTCGTCCTTCGTGAATAAGGTTTCCAGGTACTGCGTAGCGATCAAACCCTGTGGGTAGTTACCGCCGTAGTGGGGGTCAAGGCAATCCGGTTCGGCGTCGCCGGATGCGTAGGTGAGTGTGCCGCCGGACTGTGGTTCCCCGGTTGTTTCGCCGTCGGCTGAGTCAGAATTGCCACAGCCAGCGAGCGCGAGGCCACCGAGAACGGCGGTGGCCAGGATCTTCAGATGCGATGAGAGTTTTGGCATAGCGATAACTCTACGACGATGCATGTTCCTGTCCGGCAATACGCTGTCACATCCGGACTTATTTCGGTACCTGCGAAAATTCAGCTGTCCGCCGTCACACCCGGGTCATTGGGGGCAAACTACTATGCAGATTCTGGGCCCGACATTAGGCTGATGAGATGGCAACAACAGATCTGACTCAAGAAACTTTCCAAGAGACTATTGAAAGCAACGACATTGTTCTCGTTGACTGGTGGGCCGACTGGTGCGGACCCTGCAAAATGTTTGCACCGGTTTATGATGAGGTCTCCCAGCAGCACGATGACATTGTTTTTGGCAAAATCGATACCGAAGAGCAGCAACAATTGGCTGCTGCAGCCGGTATTTCTTCCATTCCCACTCTGATGGCGTTCCGTGAAAACGTTCTCGTTTTCTCCCAGCCGGGTGCAATTAATGCTCAGCAGCTGGATCAGTTGATCGAGCAGGTTCGCGGCTTGGATATGGAAGACGTCCACAAGCAGGTTGAAGAAGCCCGCGAACAGACTGAACAGAATCCCAACTAACGATCTCGAAAATCGGTAGCCGCTAACCGCGGTCCGAAACGCGAAAAGCGGATCCCCGAGGCATAGATGAGCCTGACGAGACGCTGACGATGACCACGCCAGGGCTCGAGGAGCTCGAGCATTCCGGCGTCGTCGGTACGTTTGCCGGTCAGGGCTTCGCCGATGTGGTGGGCCAGGTGGAAATCACCCACCGACACCAGATCAGCGGCCCCGTGGGTCCGCTGCAGTGTTTCTGCGATCGTCCACGGGCCAATGCCCGGTAGCGACATCAGCCCCGCGTGGATGTCGTCGAGCGGCTTATTCGCTAGCCGGTGCAGTGCTGTGGCTCGTGATGCCACGGTTTTCAACGTCCGCGCCAAAAATGGTTGCACCCACCCGGCATGCCACTGCCACGACTGGATATGCATGACGGTTTCCGGGCGTGGGGCAATCTTGGGTGCCGGTTCGCCAGCGGGGGAGGGTTCGCCAAAGGTATCGGCTAACCACCGCCAGGATGCTCTTGCCTGCCGCTGAGTGACTTTTTGTTCCAGCACCACCGTGCACAGCTCATCGACCAGCTGCCCGGTCGACATCAACCGCATGCCGGGATGCTCTCGTCTGGCGGAAATTACAGACGACGGCAACAGATGCGCGGTGGCATCCAGGAGCTCATCAAATTCTGCCCAACCAGCCAAGGCGGATTCATCAATGCCCAGCAACACTGGCATCCGGTCGATCACGGTTTCTAGAGCCGCAACATCGGCATTCGCCCAGATATGGTAACGAATCTCAGCCGGTGACACCTTTGACGCAGGATGTGCAATTGCCACTGTGACCGGTCCGGTGGTGAGCGGCTGAAATGACAACCACGTGACACCATCGCCCGTAGCTGCCGTCGGGTCCCCCGCACCACGAACCAACGGTGCAGCATTGGCAGCGACGTCCACGGGGACAGAAGGGAGCAGCACGCCAGAATAATCTGGTTGCTGTGTGAACTTCATGGCGATTTATAACCTCCTGGACACCTCGAAATTGCTACAGAGGGTAGCGTGGACCGTATGAGCGAAAAACAGCCTACGTCAGTCACGCCCAAGTACGCAGACACGATCCTGGATTTGATCGGGAATACCCCGTTGGTGAAACTCAACTCCATTGGAGCTGAAGTGAAACCTACCATTCTGGTGAAGTGTGAATTCATGAACCCGGGCGGATCCATCAAAGACCGTATTGCATTAAAGATGATCGAGCGAGCCGAAGCTGAAGGCAAATTGACCACAGGCGGCACCGTCGTCGAACCGACCTCAGGTAACACCGGTGTTGGTCTGGCCATGGTCGCACAGCAGAAGGGCTATCGTTCGGTGTTCATCACCCCGGACAAAGTCGCCCAAGAAAAACGTGATGTGCTCAAAGCGTACGGCGCCGACGTCGTGGTTTCTGAAAGTTCTGTGGCCCCGGATTCACCGAACTCCTACTACGGCATCACCAACCAGCTGGAAGAAGCCATCGAAGGTGCCTACCAGCCAAACCAGTTCTTCAACTCTGCGGCACCAGAATCGCACTATGAATCCACGGGCCCAGAGATCTGGGAAGACACCGCAGGCCAACTCACCCACGTGGTGATCGGCGCAGGCACCGGTGGCACGATGACTGGTACCGGCCGCTACCTCCATGAAGTATCGGCTGACCGTGCATCAGGCCCTGTAAAAGTCGTGGTGGCGGATCCTTCGGGTTCCGTGTACTCCGGAGGCAAAGGCCGACCATACTTTGTTGAAGGTGTTGGAGAAGACATGTGGCCTGGGAACTATGACCCAGAAGTGCCAGACTCGATCCATGCCGTTCCGGATGCCGAAGCATTTCACTACGCCCGCCGGCTGGCAGCCGAAGAAGGCATTCTTGCCGGTGGCTCTTCCGGTATGGCTATTGCCGGTGCTCTAAAAGAAGCTGAAAATCTGACCGAAGACGACCTCATGGTGGTCATCCTGCCCGATTCCGGCCGCGGCTACCTGGGCAAGATCTTCTCCGAAACCTGGATGCAGACCCACGGTTTTGATATCAATGCCCCGGCCCCCGTTGCGCCACAGCGCATCGGTACCGCCTACCTAGACGGTACCGACCCGGATGCGGTGCAAACTGAGACAGCATCCGCCGATGTTGCCGGTCTGGCGGGTCCGATCGGCGAGCTCATGGACAATAAATCCGCCTGGCTGCCAGGCGCACTCCCCGAAGTCGTCGTTGCGCTCCTCGATGCACCGGTTAAAGATGCGATCTCCACGATGAATCGCTATGGCATTGATGCAGTGCCGGTTGTTGGGGGAGTCCAAGAGCAATACCGTATTGGCGAAGTTCGCGGCGCCGTCACCGTAGCCGATCTGATGCAGCAGTTGGCAGCCGGTGAAATCACCGCCGATACATTGTTGTCTGACCTCCAATTGGCCGCACTGCCGATGGTAGGAGTACGGACCGCGGTGGCCGATGTGAAAACCGTTCTGGAAGATGCACCGGCAGCACTGGTGACCCGTGACGGAAATATTGCCGGGATCGTTTCGGCCCACGACCTTTTGATGCACCTGATCGAAAACTAAAGCAGTCCAGGAGACTTCCATGACTTTCATTGATAAACACAACTCAGGATTCAACACTCGCGCCATCCATGCAGGTCAAGACCTCGACCCCGTATACGGGGCTGTGGTGCCACCCATTCACCTGTCTTCGACCTACGCGCCAGAAGCCATTGGCAAGCTGCGTAAAGGATACGACTACGGACGCGGCACCAACCCAACCCGTGATGCATTGCAAAACCAGATCGCAGCCTTAGAGACAGGCAATGCCGAAACCGGCTTTGCCTACACGTTCTCATCGGGTCTGGCCGCAGAAACCGCATTGCTGATGGCAGCTTGCGAACCCGGCGACCGAGTGATCGTCGGCAATGACGTGTATGGCGGAACCTACCGGCTCTTGGACAAGGTCCTGCGTCCCTGGAAGTTAGAGCACCAGGTCGTGGACATGTCCAACCTGGACCAGGTACGCGAAGCTCTGTCCGCAGGCAAAGCCCGCATGCTGTGGGTCGAAACACCAACCAACCCGATGATGCACGTCGCCGACATCGCTGCCCTGGCCGAATTGGCACGCGAGTTCGATGCGCTGCTGGTTGTCGACAACACGTTCGCGACCCCGTACCTGCAGCTGCCTTTGCAGTTGGGTGCAGATGTCGTCGTCCACTCCACGACCAAGTACATGGGCGGTCACTCCGACACCATCGGCGGTGCGGTCGTAACCGAGAACGAAGAACTGGCCCAGGCCGTCAACTTCCAGCAATTTGCAGCGGGGGCCTCGAATTCTCCGCTGGATTCCTACCTGGTGACCCGTGGTTTGAAGACACTGGGTGTACGCATGGACCGTCACGTGTCAAACGCCACAGCAATTGCCGAATGGCTGTCTGAACACCCCGGTGTAGAAGCAGTTCACTACCCGGGTCTGGAAAACCACCCAGGTCATGAGATTGCCAAAAAGCAGATGTCCGGCTTTGGCGGAATGGTCTCTGTGCAGTTCAAAGCAGGAGTTGACGCGACTCGCAAAGTCGCCGAGTCAACCCATGTATTCCGACTCGCAGAGTCACTTGGCGGCGTTGAATCGCTGCTGAACTACCCGACCGCCATGACCCACGCATCAGTGGCCGACACCGAATTGGCAGTACCAGAAAACCTGATTCGACTCTCCGTGGGCATCGAAGACGCCGAAGACCTGATCGGAGACCTCGACCAGGCGTTAAAGAGCCTCTAAGCTCACACCGATTATACGATTAGCCGGATTTGGCCTAGACTAGAAGTGTTCAGCCAGATCCGGCTTCTTCCTTTAACTTCTACTCCAGTCATTGGGACTGTTGAGTGTGCGTAGCGTGAATTGCAAGGAATACACCCGGATCCTTCAAACACCTTACGAAACCTTAGGAAGTCTTTTTGACCGATAAATCTTCGCTGCCCGAAACCGAAATCTCTTTTGCTTCACTCAATCTTGCAGAGCCTGTTAATAAAGCAATTGAAACCCTCGGCTATGAAACACCATCACCGATTCAGGCCCGTACCATTCCGCTGCTGCTCGAAGGCCGCGATGTTGTAGGCCTGGCCCAAACCGGTACCGGCAAAACCGCGGCCTTTGCGCTGCCAGTACTTTCGAAATTGGCCGACGCTGACGAGAAATACAAGTCACCACAGGTGCTTGTACTTGCACCTACCCGTGAGCTTGCCCTGCAAGTGGCCGAAGCATTTAGCTCTTATGCAGCAAACGTGCCTTCGGTATCCGTCGTACCAGTCTACGGTGGATCATCCTATGGCCCACAGCTCGCCGGCCTGCGTCGTGGCGCTGCCATTGTCGTTGGAACACCAGGCCGTGTCATTGACCACCTGGAACGCGGTTCACTTGACCTGAGCGACCTGAAATACTTGGTCTTGGACGAAGCCGACGAAATGCTGCGCATGGGCTTTGCTGAAGATGTAGACCGCATCTTGTCTTCAGCCCCAGAGAACAAACAAACCGCACTGTTCTCGGCGACCATGCCAAAAGCTATCCAACGCATCACCGGTGCTTACCTCAAGGACCCGGTCGAGGTGCGCGTGGAAGGACAGTCTAAACCTGCCCAGAATATCCGCCAGCGCTACCTACAGGTTGCACAGCCATGGAAACTTGAAGCCATGACTCGCCTGTTGGAAACCGAAGAGACCGACGGCATGAT
>NZ_JAKDKW010000016.1 GCF_030453185.1 Yaniella sp.
AGTGCTACCGCCAGTGGTTCGATCAGGGCGCCCTCTTCTAGCGCCATATCACCAATAGGGTGTACCCAACGTTTTTCAACCACGATGGACTGGGCCATACCACCGCCCCGACCGGAAATGCCGATGAAGCCCATTTGCTCACACAAGTTGTACTGACCCTGCTGACAGGCCCAACATGTGCCATCGACCATGAGTGGCTCTACGACCACGCGATCGCCAACCTGCACGTGATCGACGTCGTGGGCGACTTCAGTGACGACACCAGAAAACTCATGCCCAAACACCACCGGTAGTACTTCGCCTGAAAGCGCGTGCGGTTCGCTATCGGTGGGAGCCGGCGGTAGCGGTCCAGAGAAAAAGAGGGAGAGGTCAGACCCACACAGACCATTGAATGCCGGCGCAATTTTTACCGAGCCATCGACGAGCTCAGGCTCTGGGATATCTTCGATGCGGACATCTTCTGTTCCGTAATATCTGACTGTTTTCAATGCAACAACCTCTCAAGATGCGGCCGGAAAATGCCTGTGCTCCTATTCTTTCACCAGGGCAATTGGCCTTCAAGCACGCTGATCTGCAGGCGCAATGTTGCAAGGCCAGCAAACGTCACAGTCCACCTGTCATGTATACATACAAGTGTTCGACGCCGGGAAAAGAATTCTTTGAACTGATCGGGACACACAGGAAATGCTAGGAGATAGACTGCGCGCTGAGCACTGAAAAAACGTCACTGCCAGCCACACGTCTTCGGTGCTGCAGTAGGAAAGTTGGGAGAAAGTGTAGAGCCCTGCAAACTCCACAGAGTTTGCAGGGCTATCCTGGCGGAGGCGGGGGGATTCGAACCCCCGGTCCGCGTTTAAACAGACCCTTCATTAGCAGTGAAGTCCAATCGGCCTCTCTGGCACGCCTCCGAGTTACTTGCGCGTTTCCGCGTCTAAATAACCCTTTTACCATATCGGACGAAAACGGATAGAGCAAAACGAACCTGGCGCTCCCCTGGAATGTCTCCCGTCAGTTTGTCATGCACATCACAGGCGACTAATGTGTGATCCACGCAATGTATACATAAATGGTCTAATGGACAACATCGCGAAGTTTGCGAAGGAGCAGCATGGGTGAAGAAAAGTCGCAACAATCAGGTACCACCTACCGTGCAGTATTTGACCGGTCGGTTCGCCAACCCGCAGATTTCTGGCTCGAACAGGCAGATCTGCTCGATTGGCATACAGCACCTACCCGAGGGCTCGACTATGACGGGGCAGAGTCGTGGAAATGGTATCCCGATGGTCACCTGAACATCACGTACCAAGCATTAGACCGGTGGGTGAAAAATGGCCGAGGTGATCAACCCGCCGTTATCTGGGATTCGGCCATGACCGACCAGAAAGTCACCTATACTTACGCCGAACTGCTGGATCAGGTTGCGAGATTGGCCGCGGCACTGCGTGCCCAAGGGATTGAACGCGGGGACCGGGTACTGATCTACATGCCCATGATCCCTGAAGCCCTGATTGCCATGTTGGCCGTTGCGCGTCTTGGCGCTATCCATGTCGTCACCTTCGGCGGGTTTGCTCCCAAAGAAGTTGCCACCCGTCTTGATGATGCCCAAGCCAAAGCAGTCATTGCCGCCAACGGTGGTATTGAACCGTCGAGGCCTATTCGCTATCTTCCGAATGTCGCTGAAGCCATCGAAATGGCCCAGCACAAGCCTCAGGTTGTGCTGGTCAAACAGCGTCCGCAGATTGATGACAACATTGCCGATTTTGATTCGTCCTGGCTGGACTTTGATGAACAGCTGACCACGCACCAGCCGATCGATGCGGTACCGGTGGCAGCAACTGATCCGCTGTATTTCCTGCACACATCTGGGACAACCTCGAAGCCTAAGGCGGTGATCCGTGACCACGGCGGGTATGCGGTGTCTTCGGCTTGGTCGGTGCCTCAGGTGTATGACGTAGCGGCGGGGGAGACCATGTTCGTGGCCTCCGATGTTGGTTGGGTTGTGGGCCACACCTACATTGTGTATGCGCCGCTGATCGCTGGTGCTACGACCGTGGTCTATGAGGGCAAGCCCGTGGGGACTCCGGATGCAGGCGCATTCTGGCGAGTAGCTTCCGAGCACCAGGCAAAGATGATTTTCTCCGCACCAACGGCATACCGTGCTATCCGTGCTGCGGATCCAGCGGGAGAGCAGTGGAAAAAATACGATATGTCCGCGCTGGAGAATGTGTTCTCAGCCGGTGAGCGGCTCGATGAGGATACCTACCACTGGTTGGCGGAAGTCACTGGCAAGCCGGTAGTGGACCACTGGTGGCAGACCGAAACCGGTTGGCCCATTGTGGCAAACATGCGAGGACTGGATCCGATGCCGATGAAACCTGGTTCGCCCTCGGTGCCCGTGCCCGGCTATGACGTCGGTGTGGTCAATCCGCTGGGTGAGCCTCTTGGACCGGGTAACGAAGGCAATATTGTCATCAGGCTACCTCTACCGCCCGGTGCCATGGTGGGGCTGTACGGTGAGCCGGAACGCTTCCATTCGTCGTATATGGCTGCTTTCCCGGGCTTCTACGAAACCGGTGATACCGGATATATCGACGACGACGGTTACGTTTTTGTGCTGGGCCGTTCCGACGACGTCATCAATGTCGCAGGCCACCGGCTGTCCACCGGCACGTTGGAGTCAGTCATAGCTGATCACCCGGTCGTTGCCGAAACCGCTGTCATCGGTGTGGCAGACGGTATCAAGGGGCAAAAACCTGTTGCCTATGTGGTGTTGACCGCCGGTGCAGACATCACGCCTGAACAACTGTCGAAAGAACTGGTTGCCAAAGTACGCAAAGACTTCGGTGCAGTGGCGGCCTTCCGCGATGTCGAGGTTGTCTCGGCGCTGCCGAAGACCCGTTCAGGCAAGATTCTGCGCCGGACGATGCGCTCCATTGTCGAGGGCGAGGAGTTCTCCGCACCCGCGACCATCGATGATCCGGATGTACTGGAATCCTTTGCCGGACAAACCCGGCGCTGGGAGATCTAGAGGGCATTGGAGACCTCATCGGCTGCTGCTTGCAGTGCAGGCAGCAGTTCGGTGAGATCCTCGGGCGTATGCTGAGTCACCGCAATCGACGTGTTCATCGCGGCAACGGTTTTTCCGGCCCGATTGCGAATTGGGACCGCCACGGAGGCCAGGCCGACCTCGAGTTCCTCGGTAATCACAGCGAATCCTTGCGCGCGGATTTTAGAGATCTCGCTCCGCAGCCATGACGGGTCAGTCATGGTGTAGTCGGTGACCTCGGTTAGATCCGCTTGGGCGAAATACGCTTCGAGCTCGGCGTCGGATAAACCGGCTAACAGCACGCGACCCATGGAGGTGGCATAGGCGGGAAAACGAGTTCCCACCGTGATGTTGATCCGCATGATCGAAGTGGTTTCTTGCCGGGCAATATAGACGACATCGGTGGTATCGAGCACGGATACCGAGGTGGATTGTCCCAGTTGCTTCGACAGGTTCGCCAAGACCGGATCGACCAGTTCTACCAGCGGCTGGGAAGACAAGTAAGCAAAACCCAGGTTCATCACCTTTGGGGTCAGCTGAAAACTCTTATCACCGGCCCTCATGTACCCCAGAGACACTAAGGTATGGAGGAAACGCCGCACGGTTGCACGAGAAAGGCCGGTGGCTTCTGCAGCTTCGGTGAGTGTCATCGTCGGCGTTTGCCCAAAGGCCTCGATGACCTCGAGGCCTCGGGCAAACGACTGAACGAATAAGCCCGTATTATTTGCTGGTTGCATCAACGAAGTGGATGTCGGACTTTGAGGACAGCTCCTCGAAGCTCAGACCAAACAGTGCCAGTACTTCAACGGTGCCGGAATCTGAGAGTTCGAAGATACCATGATCGGTGTACAAGCGGGAAACGCAGCCGACACCGGTCAGTGGATAGGTAGCTTCTGGTACCAGTTTGATGTCGCCGTCACGGGTAAACAGGTTCATCATCACATAGACGCGTTTGGCGCCGATGGCCAAGTCCATGGCTCCACCGACAGCCGGGATCGCGTCTTCAGCGCCCGTGTGCCAGTTCGCCAGGTCGCCGGTTGCCGAGACCTGGAAGGCTCCCAGCACACAGACATCGAGGTGGCCGCCGCGCATGATCGCAAATGAGTCGGCCTGGTGGAAGAACGCTGCACCAGGGGTTTCGGTCACCGGGACTTTGCCGGCGTTAATCAGATCGATGTCAACTTCGGACTCCTCGGCAGCCCGCCCCATGCCCAGCATGCCGTTTTCGGTGTGCAGGGTAACATCGTGTTCGGAGGTCAGGTAGTTGGATACCAGAGTTGGTTGTCCGATGCCGAGATTGACGAATGAACCGGCTTCGATGTCGTCGGCGACGAGCTGTGCCAGGGTATTACGGTCAACTTTTTCGCTACGTAGCATTATTTCGCTCCTTGTGCACGCTCGCGTGCGGCCAGTTCAGTGGACTGGGTTTGAATGGCGACCATCACATCGGTGTAGATCGATGTGGTCACAATGTTTTCTGGATCAAGGGTTCCGGTCGGCAGAATCTCTTCGACCTGTGCAATGGTTTGCTTGGCCGCGGTAGCCATGACCGGACCGAAGTTGCGTGCCGTCTTGCGGTACACCAGGTTGCCTTTTTCGTCGGCCTGGAACGCTTTGATCAGTGCGACGTCACCGTGGATCGGGTACTCCAGCACATAGTTGCGACCGTTGATCTCACGAACTTCTTTGCCTTCGGCCAGTCGCGTCCCGTAACCGGTTGGTGTAAAGAAAGCGCCAATACCAGCCCCGGCGGCACGCAGACGCTCGGCAAGGTTGCCCTGCGGTACGAGTTCTAACTCAATTTCGCCGGCACGGTAGGCCTCATCGAAATGCCAGGAGTCAGACTGGCGGGGGAAGGAGCAAATAATCTTGTTGACGCGGCGCTCTTTAATCAAGAGGGCCAGGCCGGCGTCAGCCTGGCCGGCGTTATTATTGACGACGGTTAGGTCCTTTGCGCCTGACTCCAACAGGGCTTCGATGAGTTCCATGGGCTGGCCGGCATCGCCGAAACCACCCATGAGCACCGTTGAGCCGTCAGAAATATTGGCGACCGCATCGGCAGCGGTATCTGCAATCTTAGTCATATCGTTTCCTTTACTCAGTGGCGTCTTCGTTTTCAACCACCATGGCAACACCCTGGCCCACACCAACGCACAGTGCGGCCAGACCCCAACGGCGGTTTTCAGCTTTCAATCGACGTGCCAGGGTGCCCAGCACGCGGGAGCCCGAGGCACCCAGCGGGTGGCCTAGCGCAATTGCGCCGCCCCAAGCGTTCACACGCTCATCGTCCAGGGCAATGCCCCAGGAGTCCAGGTTGACCAGCACTTGTGCGGCGAAAGCTTCGTTGAGCTCTATGGCCCCGATCTGGTCCCAGGTAATGCCTGCGCGCTCTAGTGCCAGGTTGGCAGCTGGTACCGGTGCTTCGCCAAAGTACTGTGGTTCATTGGCTGCGACACCGCGGGAGACGACGCGCACCAGTGGGTCAGCGCCCAGGGTGGTGGCAGCTTGTTCGGAACCCATCAGGACTACACCGGCGCCATCGTTCATGGACGATGCGTTGCCGGCGGTTACGGTGCCGTTCTCTTGACGGAACACCGTGCGAAGGCCAGACAGCGTGTCAACGGTGGTTTCTGGGCGAATGGTTTCGTCGCGGGTCACCTCATCGATGGGCACGACGAGGTTGTCGTAATGGCCGGCTTCCCACGCGGCATTGGCCCGCTGGTGTGACAGTGCGGCGTATTGGTCCTGGCGGTCACGGGAGACTTCGTATTTTTCAACGAGTTGCTCGGTTGCCTCACCAAGTGAAACGGTCCATGCCTTGGGCATGTCTGGGTTGATCAGGCGCCAGCCCAGCGTGGTGGAGACCATCTGGCTGTTGCCGGCGGGGTAGGCGCGCTCTGGCTTCGGCATGACATATGGGGCACGCGACATAGATTCGGTTCCACCGGTAATCACCAGCTGGTTGTCGCCGGATCCGATTGAATAACTACCGTGGAAGGCGGCGTCCAGGGACGAGCCGCACAGGCGGTTGACGGTCACACCTGGAATGGAGGTCGGCAGGCCGGCCAGCAGGGTGGCCATGCGGGCGACGTTGCGGTTTTCTTCACCGGCGCCGTTGGCATTACCAAAGACGACGTCGTCGATGGCGTTGCGATCCAGGTTCGGGTAGCGCTCGAAAAGTTTAGTGATGACGGTTGCGGCGAGATCATCCGGGCGAACACCGGCGAGTCCGCCGCCGAGCCGACCAAAGGGAGTGCGTAATGCGTCGTAAATATATACCTGCTGCATGATTCCTTCCGAGCCTGAAGCAAAAACATTATGTTCGCTGTGCGAACTATAGTTCACTCTGCGATACTTTGAGTTTAGCTGATGCGACTGATGCGCGAAAGGGGTTCGTCACAAATGCGCTGAAGGTGATAAAAAATCCGGCCCAATCGGATGATTGGACCGGATTCATGTGGATCGAGACTAGGCTTCTTCGGTGTCGTATTCCGCCAGCGCCTGTTTGGCAACCGAGAATGCCACATTAGCAGCTGGTACCGAACAGTAGATGGCTGTTTGGAGCAGGATTTCCTTGATCTCATCGACGCTGAGTCCGTTGCGACGTGCTGCCTTGACGTGCATGGCGAGTTCATCCCAATACTTTCCAGCCACCATCGCGGTCAGCGTGACGGCCGAACGCATGCGACGGTCGAGCCCTGGGCGGGTCCAAATGGTGCCCCACGCATAGCGGGTGATCATCTCTTGGAAGTCCCTGGTGAAGTCGTCGGTATTGGCGTTGGCGCGATCAACGTGTCCATCGGACAGCACTTGGCGACGAACGGCCATGCCGGCATCATAAACTTCCGTGGTTGTTTGTTCATCGGAGGGCTGTTGTACGAGCTGGCCCGAGAAGAAGGCGTGCAAAATCTGTGCAGTGCCTTCGGGATCTTCGGTTGGTGCTTGATGCGCCACATTTTCCAATACGGCCATCTGACCGTGTTGAACGGTCGCGGCCACGTTTTCCGCGTGTTCCGGTGGTGACACCGGGTCTACTTCTCCGACTAGCGCCAACAGCGGCGTCTGAATTTCGGCCAGCTGGTCGGTCATATCGAAGTGCGACAGTGCGATCGAAGCGTGCGCGTAGGAGTGACGGTCCGCATTTTGAAGCGAGTGCAATAACGCGGTGGCTTCGGTCGGATGCGCATCGATGAAGCCCTCGGCAAACCAAGTTTTTGCCGAGCGTTCAACCATGGCCGGGGTACCTGCTGTGGATACATATTCGGCCCGCTCTTGCCACGCCTCAGGGGTGCCGAATTTTGGTGAGGAACACACCATTGCTACTCGTTCAAAAACATCGCCGTGGTTCGCTGCGATACGCTGCGCGACTGCTCCAGATAAAGAGACGCCGGCAAAGTATGCTTTTCGATCGGTGCCGTCAATGGCCTCGGAAGCTAAACGTGCAGCGATATTGGCGAGGTCATCGAGTTCCCACTGTTCTGTAGAGGCCTCGGAGCGTCCGTGACCGGGTAGGTCGTAGCCGAGGATTTCATAGTCGTTGGCCAACAGTTGTGCAGCTTTGCCCCACAGCGGCTCCACTGCGGTCCCGATGCCGGGTCCCAGAACGAGCAGTGGCTTGGCGGGGTTGTGGTCGGTGAACTGAATACCGGCGATCTTTGGTTCGGTCATGAGCTCCACTTTCTATAACGCGAATGTACTTCTGCCACGATACTCGCAGCGCCTCCCGTGTATCCGGAAGGATCCAATATTTTTTCAATAGCTTTCACGGTAACGACACCGTCTGGCAGCTGCGCCACCAGGGCCTGGGCAAGATCGTCGTCATTGGCCATGGCCGTAGTGCTGATGGACTCAACGAGTCGCTTGCCACTACCGGGTTCGGCTGCACCGTGGGCCTCAACGATGGGGGCCAACCACTGCGTGAGGCGCCCCAGGAACACGGCGTTGCCGTGAATGCCGAGGTTGTGACGCATCGCTTTGGCATGGACTTCTAGTCCGTCGGTGAGTTCAACCAGAATCTCACTGACCGCACCGGTGAGGCGCAATAGTCCACGCAGGGCCGACCACTCGGTATGCCAGCCGCCGTCGGCACGTTCGGCAGTATTCGAGATAATGCCGGTTTGTAGCGTGTTCAGCTGACCGCTGGCTTCCTGGGCCGCATGCTTGAGACGAATCGAAAGTACCGGGTTATTCTTATGCGGCATGGCCGACGATCCACCACGGCCGGGTTTGGTCGGTTCGGTCAGTTCTGCGTTCTCGGCTTGCACCGAAGTCAGCACATCGTTGGCGAGTTTAGCGGCCGCGGCCGTGACCTGGAACGCCGTCTGCCCCAGCTGGAGGACGGGGACCCGATTGGCATGCCAGACTGGAGCCGAGAGGAGGTTTAGCTCTTGGGCTAGCAGGTCACGCTGGCGATTTACCAGTTCCATGGGGTCGGCTTCGGGCTGATCGGCTTTGAAATAGTCCACCCACCAGGTCGAGGTGCCAACTGCGCCACCCCACTGGAGCGGAAGATTGTCCACTACGGTCTCAAAATGTTGGCTGGCGCTGCCGAGCGCTTCGACCCACTGGGAAACGCGGTAGCCGAAGGTAATGGGCTGGGCATGTTGATCCAGCGAGCGCCCGATCATCACGGTGTGGGCGTGCTCGGTGGCCATTGCAGAGAGCTGACGAACCGCAGTTTTCATATTTGTCAGAATGTGTTCGCCGGCCCGAGAAGCTACCAACATCAAAGCGGTGTCAATAATGTCTTGGGAGGTCGCCCCCCTGTGCACGTATTGGGCGGCCGCCGCCTGGTGGGTACTAACGTTGTCACGTAGTGCACTTAGCAGCGGGATGAGGGCATTGGCGCCGTCGGGGGTCTGTGCTGCGATGGCACCAAGATCATAGTCGCCGATATGACTGGCGGCGGCTACGGCGTCGTCGATGGTGGCAGGTGCGGTACCAAACCGAATTTGTGCACGGCACCAGGCCGCCTCCACATCGAGCATCGCTTGACCGAATGCGGAATCCGAGGTGAGCTCGGCGGCACGCGTACCGGCCCAAGCGGGATTGAGCAAGCCAAAATCGTCCACGGGAGTGTTCCTTTGATTGGGGTTAGACACAACGATACCCGCCCGAATCAACGAGCGGGTATCGCCAGGGAAACCTATGGTTTCGGGTAGTCCATACCTGGGTAGCTGAAAAACACGGTTTCGTTGTTGCCCTGCAGATGGATGTCGAAGATCAAGCGTTTGCCATCTCGCTTGGCAATCAGCGTTTCTGCGCGATCGCCGAGCGCCGACAGAGTCGCATCGTTTTCAAGACCCTCGGTCTCTGGAATGTATGCACGGGTGTGGAGCTTATTCAGCAAGCCACGGGCAAAGACGACGATGTGAATGAACGGGGCCTTGCCCTCATCAGTGGCGCCTGGCTGTACGGTAGTGAACCGGTACGTGCCCACGTTATCGGTGGTGCCTCGGCCCCAGCCGGTGAAAGCGAAGGGATCCCGGATCAGCGAGCCATCCTGTTTGGGGATATCGCCGTGTTCGTCGGCCTGCCAGATTTCAATCATGGCATCTGGGATCGGAGTGCCTTCGCCGTCAAAGACGGTACCGGTCAACTGGATCGCGCGGTCATCCGCCGGCGGGACAAGATGGTCGCCATCTTCGAATGGCAGGTGGACTTGCTCGGCGGCGTTAAAGTAGCCGAAGAAGGGGCCAATGGTTTGGCCCGGTGTTGGTGTCAGGTCATGAGTGGTCATGGTCTTCTTCCTCCATCCAGGTTTGCTGAGAGCCGGTCAGGATAATGTCCCAGCGGTACCCGGTGTTCCATTCGTGGCTGGTGATTGAGTGGTCGTAGGTTGCAACCAGACGGTCGCGGGCTTTTTGATCGGTGATCGACTGGTAAATCGGGTCCAGTGCAAACAATGGGTCACCGGGAAAATACATCTGGGTGATCATACGCTGAGTAAAATCAGTCCCGAACAGTGAGAAGTGCACGTGTGCTGGGCGCCAGGCGTTGTGGTGGTTTTTCCACGGGTATGGCGCAGGCTTGATGGTGGTGAACTCATACGTTCCGTCGTCACCGGTGATGGCACGCCCCACACCCGAGAAGTTTGGATCGATCGGGGCCGGGTGCTGGTCACGTTTGTGAATGTAGCGACCCGAAGCGTTTGCCTGCCATACTTCAATGAGCTGATTGCGCACCGGGCGGCCATTGCCGTCGAGTACGCGTCCACGAATGACTATGCGCTCGCCGAGTGGTTCGCCATTGTGCTGAATCGTGAGGTCTGATTCCAGCTGGTGGACATCACGGTGGCCAAATGCTGGTGAGTGCAATTCGATGGTTTCGGGATCGGTGTGGTGTAGATCCTTCGTGGGGTGCCGGAGCAGTGATGACCGGTAGGGCGGGTAATTCAGCCGCGGTTGCGTCTCTTCCTGCTTCGGGTCCGCTTTAACACGCTGTTCATAGGTCGTGCTAATGTCTTGAATTTCGGAGTTCAGGGTCTCTTGAGAGTCGGCCGTGGCCAATGGATCGAGTTTCGGACTATTGGTTGAAGTCACTTCGACATCCTTTCGTCGTGTGGTCGGGTTATTCGTGCGGCCAGCCGCAGTATGATTCAGCAAGATATTGACGCCCGTATTTGGAGCCCACAACGGTGTGTAACTCACCAATGGCGCGGCGGGTCTCGAAAGAGCTGGCGTCTTTTCGGGTGTGCAGCATGCTCGTCATCCAGTACGAGAAATTCTGGGCCTTCCAAACACGCTTCAGTGCAGTCTCTGAGTAGTTGTCGATTCCGGTGGAATCACCGGTATTGAAGAATTGCTCCAGTGCGGTGAATAAGACTTTCACATCGGCGAAGGCTAAGTTGAGACCTTTAGCGCCGGTGGGCGGAACGGTATGGCCGGCGTCGCCGGCCAGGAACAGGTTGCCCCAACGCATTGGTTCTGCCACGAATGAGCGGAACTTCAGCACAGTTTTTTCAAAGATCGGGCCGCGTTTGAGCTGAAAACCGTCTGGGCCATCGACGCGGGCCTGCAGTTCTGCCCAAATTTCGTCTTCGGTCCAGTCGTCTGGGTTCTCGTTTGGATCGCACTGGAAGTAATGGCGTTGTACTGTCTCATTGCGTTGGGAGATGAGTGCAAAACCCCGCGGGGAGTTGGCGTAGATCAGCTCTTCGGCGCTCGGTGGTGCTTCGGTCAAAATGCCGAACCAAGCGAAAGGATATTCGATCTTGTGCTCAACTCGTGTTTCGGAGGGGATAGCGCGACGGCAGAATGAACGTGAACCATCGGTTCCGACAATAAGGTCTGCTTCGATGAGACCGGGCTGACCATCAGCATCGGTGTAGTGAATTTTTGGGGTATCCGATTCGACGTCGCTCAGATCAGTGACGGTGTGTTCGTATCGAACATCGCCCTTGTCTCGGGCGCGAGCTGCCGCAAGATCGACGAATACTTCATTTTGTGGGTAGAGCCAAACGGATGCATCGATGAGCTCTTTGAAGTTAATGCGGTGTGATTCACCATCGAACCGCAGATCGATTCCGTGGTGTTCGTAGCCCATCTCTTGTACGCGAGAGTCCACACCGTAGTCGGTCAGCATTTTCACCGCACCGGTTTCAAGAATTCCGGCGCGATGAGTGTTCTTGATGGTTTCGTAGTCCCGGGATTCCAGCACAATATTGTCGATACCGGCACGTGACAGCAGATGCGATAACATCAGCCCGGCTGGTCCGCCACCGACGATACCCACCTGGGTGGATTCTGCTTGAGTGCTCACGAAAACTCCTGTCGCTTCATTTGCAAGATGGTGTCTCTAACAGTGTGTGTCATGCATCGTGCAGTATGCCACTGGATTCTCAGGCAGTGAGAATTATTCGGTTTCCGGGACTGGATGAAGCGCACGTGCGAGTCCGCGGGAGGCGGCCATCAAGACGGGAATTACGGCGGCGCGTTGCTCAAAATCTTCGGGGACGACCACTGAAATGGCTGCGATTGCAGTCCGGTTTTTACCACGCAACGTGTTGAAAACCGGTACCGCTGCACCGGTGGTGCCGTCATCGAGCATGCCGTCCAGCATGGAAAACCCCTCCCGGCGAATCTGCGCCAGGGTTGTGGTGATGCTACCGGAGGATGGGTAGGTCATCTTGGCGGCATTGGCGTGGGCAAGAAAATAATCGTCGATCACGTGAGGTGGTTGAAACGCTAACTGGACTAATCCCATCGACACTGTATGTATAGGCATCCGCGTGGCGACCGTCGCCTGATTGACCACAGAGTTCCGTGACGAGAGGCGCTCCACTACGAGGACCTCGTTGTCATCGAGTACCGACAGCTGAGTGTGTTGGCGAAAGATGGCTTGCACGTCGTCCAAAAATGGCATCGCCGCTGTGCGCAAGCTGACCGCAGGCGAAGATCGGGCAGCTAACTCCCAGAGTCGCATACCCAACCCGATCGTGCCGTCTGGGTAGCGCGTCAAGATGTCTTCGGCCGAAAGTTTCGATACTAGGCGATAAGCCGTTGCCAACGGGATATCGGTCACGTGCGCGAGGTCAGCTACGCTGAGTTGGCGGCGGCGCGCGTCGAAAGCAGACAGGATGCGCAGCACGCGGTCCAGTACGGTATCACCGGATGATGTGGTCATGACGCCTTTAGTCTATCCCGGCGACAGTTCTGTTGGGCTGGTTTTAATAGGCGATGCCAAAGACCCACACCAGAACGGTCATTGCGGTCAGCGTGATCAGAATAGCCGCAAGAATATTGATCAGCGCACCACCTTTGACCATCTGACCGATGGTGACATAACCCGAGCCGTAGGCAATCGCATTTGGTGGAGTAGCGACGGGCAGCATGAACGCACAGGTTGCCGCTAGCGCTACCGGTGCGGTGAGCAAGAGTGGCTCGATGCCCGTTCCCATCGCGACACCTGAAGCCACCGGCAGGAAGGTTGCCGCAGTTGCTGTATTCGATGTCATTTCAGTCAGAATCAGGATACCCACGGCGGCTATGGCCACCAGGAGCCAAACGGGTATACCGGCGAGACCTTCAACTTGCTGGCCAAGCCACTCTGATAGACCTGAATCAGAAAATTGCGCTGATAACGCGAGCCCACCACCGAAGAGAAGCAGCACGCCCCAGGGTAATTTGAGCGCTGTATCCCAGTTCAAAAGTCGGACACCTTGGTTAGCGCCGCCGGGGAGGATGAACAGTGCGAGTCCAACGATCATCGCGATACCAGCATCGGAGACGACGGCTTCTTCGAGGCCGAAAATGTACTCTGAGATAAGTGGAACCGCAACCCATGAAGTAGCCGCAATAATAAAGACAATGAGGACCGACAGCTCACCAAGCGACATCGGTCCAAGTTTGGCCCATTCTTTGCGAATGAGTTCCGCTCCACCTGGGATGTGCTTTGTTTCTGGCTTGAACATAACCTTCGTCAAGATGAACCAGGCACCCACCATCAGCACGATGGACAAAGGAACACCCACTAGCATCCAGCGACCGAAACCAAGATTCATATCGTGGGTCGATGCCATATGTGCCGCGAGCAACGCATTCGGGGGAGTGCCGATAATTGTGCCTAGGGAACCGATCGATGCCGAATATGCGATAGCAAGCATCAACGCTGTGCCGAAATTCGTCTTGGAGACTTCTGAAACCTCTTCCTGAGAAGGTGAGGACTCAGATCCTTCCTCTATCACGGCGCCAGGGTCTTCTCCGTCCGTGATCTTTTTTACCAACAGCATTACGGAGATACCAATGGGAAGCATCATGACCGCTGTTGCGGTGTTGGAGACCCACATCGAGAGAAAGCCCGTGGCAATCATGAAGCCGGCGATGAGCGCGTTTGTATTTGAACCCATCCCGCGCAGTACGAGCAAGGCGATGCGTCGGTGGAGATTCCAACGTTGCATGGTTAATGCCAAGAGAAAACCGCCCATGAACAGAAAGATGATGTCGTTGCCATAATTGGCTCCCACGTCGGAGACACTGACACCTTCCTCTGATTCGCTGGCGGGGACGAGTAGGGGAAATATAATGAGTGGCAGCAGAGCTGTCGCGGGAATGGGGATGGCTTCGGTCATCCACCAGATGGCCATAAGCACCGCGGTGGCCGCAGTCAGTTTGGGCCAAACTTCCAGGTCCGCGGGCATGACGAAGTAGATGAGTACCGCCGCGATGAGGCCTGCAACAAGACCAATGATTTTGCGGAACCATTCTCCGCGTTCAATAGGAGGGGCCTTCAGACCGTCTGAAGCTTCGGCTTCGGTTTCTGTTTTTGCTTGCCGGACTGGATCGTATCGTTTGAGATGTGCTGCGGTAACGCGGCTGGATGACTTATTCTCCACAAAAATTACTCCCATGAATATGCGCTGACCGGTAACCGCCGGTGCGTAGAGCAGCTGTACTGGATGTGAGCTCCAGCCTAGTCAGTCGGGTGACTCGCAACAATACGAGTGCAACGTTGTGAAAGGGGTGTTGTAATATCCACTGCACGCAGTCGATTCGCGGTGGACTTCGGACATGACCTGCGTAGTTGGTGATGCCCTTTTGGCAGAAACTGTACGGAGTCCTTTGATTATTCAACAGACAGTCGGTATTGCGGGGCTTAAACCATAGGGCGTGCCCCGAAGTGTTGTTGAATCACGCCCTATTGGCAATCTGTTGCCGAGTCAGGCCTGATAGCGAGAGGCAGCGGTTATTTTTGGCCTAACTGGATCGGTTACTGGTTGACCTTCGACGTGGGGAACCCTGGGTTCCCTTGCCATGTGGATGCCAAGAACACTCAATGCAGAGAGTCCCGCGATCATCCACCAGCCAAGGTCTGAGCTGCCAAGTTGGGCTCCGAGTGTGTAAACATATGGGAAAACAACTGCTCCGAGGTTTCCGAGGGTCAATACAAGACCTAGTGCCGTGGCGAAGTCCTTGCTTGAAACTTGTTCTGGGTATTCCGAGGGGGAGACACTGGCCGGCGACAGGTACATCATGCCGAAGAGGCCAATTGCACTGAGGAGGACCCACAGCAGGATGTTGTTTGCCACTGGAATCAGTACCAATAAGACTACGATCAGGGCTGCTGGAATCCAGAGCGTGGATAAGAACTTCTTGGCGCGGTCAGCCCAAATGCCGCCCAGGATCGAGCCTGGGATACCAATCAGGAGCATCACAAGACCCAGGAGGCTGGCGTTAGAACTACTAAAGCCATGTTCTGTTTCGGCATAACCTGGAGCAAGCTGCGACACCGTAAAGAAGGCCCCATAGGCGGCGACACTGACGATACCGATACCCCACAGAGTCTTCGATTTTAGGAGCTTCACGGTAGAAGACCAGCTAAATTCGTCGCCCTCGAGCTCGTCCATATTCCGCGGAATTTGAATGAGGGCAGCCCCGGCTATGGCAATAACTAGACCCACGCCGGCAGCCATCCATAAGCTGGCGCGCCAGCCGTATGACTCCATCAAGAAAGTCCAGACATATAGGCCAATGGCTGAGCCACCGGTTAACCCAAGGCCATTCAGGATGCCTGCAACAAGTTTGCCGTTTTCAGGTTTGGCCCAATACGACCCCAATGGAAAGATGGATGCAACGATCAACGACATGCCAACCCCGCCCACGAAGCGTGCTGACAGCATCAACCCATAGCTGCTAGACAGCACGATGAGAGCGCTCGACGCTGCCGTGATGAAGCCACCCCAGACAGCAACCTTCTTCAGTCCCCAAGCAGCTGCGGCGAAGCCCGCGGGTATATGTGCTATCGCATAACCAAGGAACCAGAGGGAGACCATTAACCCGACTTGAGAATAACTGAGACCAAACTCGGTAGTCAGCCTCGAATAGGCAGGTACAACCGCATACATTTGTAGTCCGTAAGAGAATGCCAGCAGGGTCGAAACCGTGATGACTATCCCGCCCGTCCGCCTTTTCGGAGATGCTCCAAATACGTTTGTCGTGGTATCAGTCTTCAAAAAGTAATCCTCCAGGTGCTGGTGTCGATATAGCTCGAAGTCAGTGGCAGTACAGCCGCAGTAACCTCCATGTTTCCTCGTGCGGGTAAGCGCAATGGTTTGCAGCGCAAAATAAACTGCATCAAGGTAGTACGCCGTGATGCAGCATAAAACCTCGTTAAAATGCTCGAAACTTGGCTTCTTCCCCCATTTGTAAAGCGGGTCGTCCCAGCCAAATTCTCGTATGCCACGCTTGTACTCGCGTCGAGGCGATCCGGTGGCTTGACCTATTTCAGCCTAACGAGCCCGGGGGATTTGTACAGTCGAATTGGTGCGGTTGAGGGCTATATACCAGCTCGAAGGGTCAAGTTTCGGAGCACGCTTGCGCTCGAAAAGAGACACGATTCTTGGCGACAGTATTTGTGCTTATATCGGAAGACACGTGCCCGTACTGCCCTTGTTGGGGCTGGTTTCTTGGCGAATGCGGCTCTGAACCCGTCACAGGTTTTCCTGATCTGAGAACCACTGGAGTAAACCCTGAAAAAATGCTTGAAAGGTCGCATGTTTTCGCCAGTAGAGAAGCCAGTTAGGGCACTCCGGAAGGCGGGCAGAGAGGCGGCGTGATTTCGGGCAGGTCTGGTGGTGAGAGTCGATGTTCGCGCGGATTTAGTGGTGAGACACCTCGTCTGAGCGAGGCCCCTAGGGTCGTGTATCGTGACGCGAACTGGAGCATGGCCCGTAAGTTGTTGAACAAGAATTTGCTATTGTTGGTGAGGGGCTCAAGCTGTGGCAACGCATGAGCAGGGGGGCGAGTCCTAATGTGATCTGCTCAGCGGTCGACATCAAATGTTGATGTGGGATCTATGGTGAGACAGAAAAACTCGGGTGAGAACAATGCATAATGCGATGTCCTCACCCGAGTTATTTGGCGGATGGTGGGGGATTTGAACCCCCGGGACGGGGTTGCCGCCCTCTGGTTTTCAAGACCAGCTCCTTCGGCCGCTCGGACAACCATCCAGACGAGGATTTATTGTACCTGTTCTCATGGTCAGGTACATAATCGGGACGTCTTGGCAGTAGGTCAGCCATGTATTGACGTCCCTTGAGAGTACTAGCGAGGATAAAAGGCATGTCACTACCCTCGCAAATGCAAGCAGTCCGCTTCATTCCACAGCCCGGAACAGAAGAAGCTTCCAAGGCCGAACCCGCCGATATCCATGTGGTGAGCCATGATGTGCCCCAGCCACGTTCCGGAGAAGTTCTGATCAAGGTCGAGGCCGCCGGAATAAACAATGCCGATCTCTTGCAACGAATAGGCGGCTATAACGTTCCAGAAGGAGCGACGGAGATCCCCGGTTTGGAAATAGCAGGGACAGTTGCGGTTACTGGCGACGGTGTGACGAACTGGAGTGTGGGCGACCGGGTGTGTGCTCTCCTTGCCGGGGGAGGTTACGCCGAGTACGTAGCGGTAGACGCTCGTCAAGTAATTCCGGTGCCAGACCAGCTAGATCTGCTTGAAGCGGCTGGCATTGTCGAAACAGCAGCCACTGTGTGGTTCAACGTCTTCATGACTGCCGCTTTCCAACCGGGAGATCGAGTACTCATCCACGGCGGAGCCGGTGGGATAGGCACGATGGCAATCCAGATGGTCAAAGCCATGGGCGGGTATCCGATTGCTACAGCCGGTTCGGAAGCCAAAGTTGAGTACACGCAATTCCTGGGGGCGCAGGGTATCAACTACCGCACCGAGGATTTCGCTGAACGAATCCAAGAAATAACCGATGGTCACGGGGTTGATATCATTCTGGATATCGTTGCAGGGCAATACTCAGAAGAGAATATGCGTGCCCTAGCCCAGGGCGGGCGTTGGGTGGTTATTGGCACTCAGGGCGGCATAAAGGGGCCTATTAACTTTCTACGCATGATGGCTAAACAAGCTGTGCTGACCGGTAACCTCCTGCGCCCGCGGTCTGCCGAAGAAAAGGGCGAGATTCTCAGTGGATTGGTGGAGCATATTTGGCCGCACTTTGTCGACGGAACGATTGACCCGTTGATTGCCCAAACTTTTCAACTCAACGAGACTGCGAAGGCATACGAACGCTTTGCCGAATCTGATCGAGTTGGGAAAATCGTTCTGACAATGTGAGACACTAATTGATGATGAAACCAGGTCCGTTCGCACGCCGTCGCGAAGCAAAGAAACTCGATTCAGAGCTTGGCAACCTATTATGGCGCCAAGCGCACGATCGTTTTGCCCGGTCGCTCGATCGGTACTGGCAAGTCGTCGAATCTGAGCGGACGAGTCCCGTTCCCAAAGAGGAATATAACGGCCTGGTTAACGCTGGCAATGCTTTGGTCGATGCGCTCGCCACCGTGCGTTCAATTTGTGCCGAGGCCCGTGAACGTTACGGTGAGCACGAACTGAATGTACCTGCTGGCGCCCACGAGGTTCATCGCATGATGTCACGTGCTGCGAATGACTTGGCTGCTACAGCACAAGCCGCCGCTATGTACAAGCGTGGTCAAGCCAATCTGCTTTCCGTCGGGAGACGCGCTGAAAAAGTACTGGATTCTGTCACCGCCGCCGAGGATCTCATGAAGCGTTAGCCGTAGGACCCTAAGCCGCGTGTGACCCAAGGGTAATCGAACCGCTGAAGGGTCTGCAGTAGGGTCTATGTCTCGCGAAAACCACGAATCAGCGGCAGCGCCTCAGCACGATCCTGAGCAAAACCGATTCGACTGGACGACGCTTATCCGCAACACGCTCCTCGTCGTGGTGTTGTCGGTCTTGTTGTGGCTGCTGTTTAACGTTGAATTACCGTCGGCAGAACGGCTACGCGACATAATCGATTCCTGGGGTTGGGCAGCCTGGCTGGTGTTCATTGGCATCTATGCTTTGGTCGCCATGACGCCCATCCCCGTGACGGTGATGGCTGTTACCGCCGGACTACTTTTTGGAGTAGTTGACGGCACCGTGCTGTCGGTAATAGGCGTGCTGATTGGTTGCTGGGGTGGCTACTGGCTGTCGCGAGGGCTTGGCCGTCAGGCGACGATTAAGATGCTTGGCTCACGCGCCACTTCAGTAGAGCGACATCTTGGGCAGGCAGGGCTAGAAGCAGTTGTAGTCTTGCGACTTTTGCCAGGTTTTCCGTATTGGCCGGTGAATTACGGCAGCGGGGCGTTCGGTGTAGGTCAGCGCGACTTTCTTCTTGGAAGCTTCCTAGCAGTAATCCCGGGCCAATTTTCGTTGGTGGCGATTGGCGCCTTGATATCGAATCCGAACCTTTTCACCGGCATAGTTGTCGCGGTGAGCTGGGCTATCGTGTTACTGCTTACCGTTTGGGCCTATTGGCGATGGAAGGCAGCGCGCCCCGAACACGGTTGATCCCGGAGATAGAGCCGGAGTGTCGCTTGACACTATTGGCATAGCGAGCACAGAAAAGGCCAACGGAAAAATTGCACAGTGTGCAAGTTTTAGTTTAGGCTCGTCTTCTATGCTTTTTGAAGACAATGCGTCCTTGGGGCGTCGCGAACAGAAAAAACTCGAAACACGACGGGCAATTCGAAATGCCGGTTTGGACCTAGCCTTGGAAAACGGGTTGGAAAGCCTCACCGTGGAGCTCATTGCACACACCGCTGGCGTCTCACCGAGAACGTTTTTCAATTACTTCGCAAGTAAAGAGGACGCGTTGGTGACGGAAGCGGCCGAGGGTGCCAACCAGGTGCGAACATTGTTGTTGGAACGACCTGCAGATGAATCGCCGATGCGAGCGCTCCATTACGCCATTATCAACAGTAATTATTACGGTTCTGTACCGCCAGACCGTGATCGGCTCCTCGCCCGCCAGCGACTCACCCAGGAGAACCCCTCCTTGATGGCTCACCAACTGGGAAAAATCTCCATTGCGGAGCGGACTATTGCGGTAGCAGTTGCTGAACGAATGGATACCGATATTGACCAAGATTTGGTGCCTGAGTTGTTAGCTGCCACGGCAGTCAGCATTATTCGAGTAGCAATGCGCCACTGGGTCGCAGAGGGCGACAGGCCGCTCCACGAGCTGATTGATATGGCGTTTGAACAATTTGAAGGTATGGATCTGTTTAACGATCACACCGTTGGGGTTACATCGTAGCGCCGAAGATAAGTATTTGACAGTGGCAGAAGCGAAGGAGAGAGGACAACGAGTGGCAAGTGAAATTACCGGTTCGATTCCGATCGTAGAAGGTCGGTACAACGAGGCGCATTACGAACGCACGAAAGTAAAGAAGGAGGATTCGCCGCGTAAGAAGCCGGTGAATCGCAATGTGGTGCTTGCCGTATTGGTCTCCGGCGCTTTTGTGGTGATTCTCAACCAGACTCTTATGAATACTGCGCTTCCGGCACTCATGGAAGACTTCGGTATTACTGCGAATTCAGCGCAGTGGGTCACGACCATGTTCATGCTTGTCAACGGCATCATGATTCCGGTTACCGCGTTCTTGATTCAAAAATTCACGACGCGGAGTCTCTTTTTTGCTGCGATGGGTTTATTCACCATCGGAACAGTACTGGCGATGCTGGCACCGACCTATGCAGTTCTGCTAGCTGGCCGCTTCGTCCAGGCCGCAGGTGGCGGGATCATCATGCCGTTGATGCAGACCATCTTGTTCGCAATTTTCCCGATCGACAAACGTGGCCAAGCCATGGGTACTTTCGGGCTGGTCATCTCTTTTGCCCCAGCGATCGGGCCCACGCTCTCCGGGTGGATTGTAGAGCATTTCCCGTGGCAGACCCTGTTTATGATGATGTTGCCTATCGCTATCATCGACATGATTATCGCTTACTTTATTCTCGATAACGTCACCGAACGGACCAATCCACGGCTGGACTCGCTGTCGATCGTGCTGTCATCATTAGCTTTCGGTGGGATGCTCTTTGGTTTTGGAAACGCCGGCAATACCGGTTGGATTAGCTATGGAGTGCTCGTGCCGCTCAGCATTGGCTTAGTGACCTTGGGTCTCTTTATTTGGCGGCAACTGACATTGCAAGAGCCAATGTTGGAACTGCGTATTTTGAAAAACCCCATGTTTACTTTGAACACCCTGCTGGGCATGGCAGTATTTATCGCCATGATCGGCGGGATGCTGATGCTGCCGGTCTATATGCAGACCATGGCAGGGTACACCGCCACAGAATCTGGGATGATGCTGTTGCCTGGCGCTGCAATCATGGGCATTATGTCGCCAGTAACTGGCCGCATTTTTGACCGGTTTGGTGCCAAATGGCTAGCGATCACAGGCTTTGCGCTCCTGGCCGTGGGCACCCTATTCTTCACGACGCTAACACCGACGACGTCGTTCGCCTATCTGACGATTTTCAACGCAGTTCGCATGTTCGGCACAGCCATGGTGATTATGCCGGTCACTACGGCGGCTCTCAACGAGCTACCGCAGAGGTTGATACCACACGGTAGCGCGTTGAATAACACGATGCGTCAGGTTGCGGCCTCAGTCGGAACCGCAGTCCTGGTCACGGTGATGACCGGTGCTGCGCTCGACCCTGCCACACACGGGGCCGAAGGACTTACCCACGGCGTCAATACTGCCTTCATCGTGGCTGGGTCAGTCGCCGTCGTAGGCTTTATCGGGGCTTTCTTCATTCGTGGATCGCGTCCGGTGCCGCAGGAAAAAACCGCATCCGAAGCGCCAGAAGAAACCACCCCTGAATCTTGAGAAAAAAGCCCCGGTTCGTCCAAGCTGCACAGAACCGGGGCATTCCCTCTTCAAGTGGATGGAGCCGACTACCGGATTTGAACCGGTGACCTGCTCTTTACGAGGGAGCTGCTCTACCAGCTGAGCTAAGTCGGCGCGAACGACATCTTACGATGTGGTCCGATAAGAGATCATAGCGAGTGTGGCATGTATTGGTCAAAAATCGCTAAAGTTTAGTTACAGACCATCTCATCCTCGGGGAGTTCATCGTCCAGAATGTAGCTGTCGATTGCCTCGACGATACACTCATTTTCCTTGGAGTATGCGCCGTGGCCTTCGCCCTCCACGGTGATATGCACACTGTTGTCGAGTTCATCTGCCAGTTCGTGCGAAAAATGGATGGGTGTAGCCGGATCCGACGTCAGACCGGTGACCACGATGGTTTCAGAACCTTCAGCATCAGTTTCCTCAATTGGATCGACAGGATCAACTGGCCAACCATTACAACCCGCAGAATATGACAGATATTTGCCAAAGATGGGGGAACCTTCAGCGAGCTCATCTGCTTCTTGCTCAGCTTGTTCAAAGGTCTTGTCCTCCCCGGTGTAGTCCAGGCAGTTGATGGCGTTGAACGCCGCAGTGTCGTTGCTGTAATGCCCTGAGTCATCCCGTCCGTGATATGTATCTGCAAAGTACAGGAATAGCGGTCGGTATTCGGAGTTTGCGTAGTCATCCGCAAGGGCTTGTTCGAAAGCTAAAGCCAACACCTCCCAGCTGTCCTGCGAATACAAGGGCGTGACGATGCCGAAGAACAGATCAGACACCGGTTGGCTTCGACCACCCGGGTAGGTGAGGGGTTCTTCTTCAACCTGCGCAATGAAATCCTTGACCGTGGTCATGACTGATTCGGCATCACCGTTTTGCCCCACGTTGCACTCTGAGCTGTCTGCACACCATTGCGCCCACGCGTGCAGGGATTGCTCAAAGCCCGCAGATTGTGCTTTGGAGACTTCAAATGTTTCGGCGCTGGGTGGCAGGACCGAGTCTAAGACAAATTTGCCGACCTGCTCCGGGAATAACTCGGCATACGTAGCGCCAAGTTTGGTGCCATAAGAGATGCCGAAATAGTCCAGTTGGGGAGCGTCCAAGGCCGCACGAATGACATCCATATCCTTGGCCGCAGAAGCGGTATCAACGAAACCTACAATGTCACCCGAGCGTTCGAGGCACTGTTGGGCATAAGCTTCGTTGTCCTCGACCGTTGCGTCCCAGCCCTCCTGTGTTGAAGGATCGTGGACTATTTCGCGGGATGCATCGAATTCTTCTGCGGTTTCACATTGAACGGGCTCCGAGGCACCAACGCCACGAGGATCGAAACCAATGGGGGAGGTGTTTTCTAACAGGTTGTCAGAAAACACAAAACTCAGACTGTCTTGTACAAAAGCGATGCCAGATGAACCCGGACCGCCGGGGTTGACCAACATAGGTTGTTCATCTGCAGTTTTGGCGTTCCTGGTCAGATGAATATCGATGGTCTCGTCGTCTGGGTTTTCATAATCCATGGGGACTTCGACGGTGCCGCACTCGAACTCGTCGTTGTCTTCGCACGTATCCCATGCAATGGTCTGCTCATAGAATGTCTCCAACCCATCTGGTGCAGACTCTGCCTGGTTACTCGTTGATGGATCGGGATCGTCCGATGCGCAGGACGTGAGCACCAGCGCTGCAACGGCACCAAAGGCAGCCAGAATTCGGGTAGTGGTAGGCATCAAATTCCTTTGCACGGTTATCGGGGAGCGTGTCGGCGAGTTCGAGGAATAAAGGCCAGCAACATGGCCTCTAGCGCCAACAAGGGTGGGACATTGCCTGCGAGCCGTCGGCGTGCCGTGTTGATGGATTCCAGGCTGCCCAAACAGTGTTCTGCAGTAACAATGGCACTGTACTCCGAGAGGCTGGGTCGCAGATGCTCATTAATCAGTGGAGTGTCCTGAGATAAGTGCAGGACCAGAAGGTCACGGTAGACCCCTGATAAATCGATCATGGCTCGATCCAGGGCGTCGTGAATCGCACGCCGATTTCTAGCGGTTTGATTATCTTCCATCCGGCGGAAGTGCACCCGCAGTTTCGGCGGAACCGTATCATCGTCGGCCAAACCAAGGGAACGCAACAGGTTGGTCCGCTCTGCTGCGTTGCGATCCGAGGAGGAAGCCTCGGCCTCATCTTGAACCAGCTTGTGGAGATTATTAGCCGATTCCACTGCGGCAGACGCCGAGCGCACGGTCAAGGGGAGATTCACAATCATGTCGCGGCGCTCACGAGCCTCGGGGGAGCGGGCCAACCAGCGGGCTACTCCGACGTGGGATTGCGAAGCGCGAGCACAGACGTGTGCCAGCTGGGATTCAATCCCGTCGCGGTCCACTAGGAGTTGTGCGACGTCTTCGACCGAAGGAATGACTAAGTTGATGTGCCGGGTGCGGGAGCGGATGGTTACCAACACATCGGCCGGTGACGGTGCTGAAAGCATCCAAATGGTACGTTCTGGGGGCTCCTCGATGGCTTTCAACAGCACATTTGTGGCACGTTCAGTCATGCGATCGGCGTCTTCGATAATAATGATGCGCCAGCGCCCCGTTGATGGCCGGTCGTGGGCGTCTGAAATGAGCTCACGGACATCATCAATTGCGTACTGAACTTTTTCGGTCGTCACAATATTGACGTCGGCGTGGGTTCCAGCGGCAATGGTGACGCAGGCCTGACAGGCACCACAACCACGCTGGGATAGCTCCGGTTGTCCACACTGCAACGTTTGAGCAAAGGCGCGGGCTGCCATGGAACGCCCCGAACCGGGCGGCCCGGTAAATAACCACGCGTGCGTTGGGGCGGTCACCGTGTCCGGATGAGAAAGTTGTTGGATGACCGCGTGTTGGCCGGCCAAGGATTGCCAGACTGGATTCGCCATTACAGCTTCACTCCGTACGTGGTTTCAAGATGGGTCAAAATCTGTGAGGTGATAGTTTCAGGCGCTTGGGCAGCAGGCACTAGCAGATGACGGTCGGGAGCTGCCTGGACCTGGGCAAGAAATGAGCCACGCACAGTCTCCTGAAACCCATCCGGGGCCGCTTCCATCCGATCAATCATGTCACCGCGATCATCGCGCCGCACACCGGCAACTGCCGGATCAAGGTCCAACACCACGGTGAGATCTGGGTTCAGGCCACCGGTTGCATAGTGATTGATCTCGGCGACGGCGTCTTCACTGAGACCACGTCCAGCACTTTGATATGCGATGGATGAGCCCACGAAGCGATCCGAGAGGACCACCTTGCCGGAGTCCAGTGCAGGAACGATCGTTTTGGCCACATGATCTGCCCGAGCCGCAGCAAAGATGAGCGTTTCGGTCATATCGTCAATCTGGGTGGCCGGATCAAGCACCAGGGCGCGTAATGTCTCAGCAACATCAGAACCGCCTGGCTCTCGGGTGACCACCACTTCCTTGCCACTATGACGCAAGGCGTCGGCCACCGCGGCCACCTGGGTTGACTTGCCCGTCCCATCGGCGCCTTCAAACACGACAAATAGTCCCGTCACGACACAACCTTTCTCACCGTATGCTCCCATTAGCCTAATGCCACCCACTAGACTCATCTTATGAATTTTCCGCGAATCGTTGTGATGATCGAATACGGGCTGCAAGCAGGCTTAGCACTGGTGGGCGCCGGCATGGTGATTTGGGCGATGGCCGATGCTGCTCGCCGTCCTGCCGGCATCTTTGAAGCCCATACGAACCAAACCAAACCAACCTGGTTGCTCATCCTCGGGGGTGCGCTAATCTTTGGGCTAGGTTCCGCCGCGCTTACCATCTTCTTGGGTGGCCGGATGGGGCTGTTCGGGCTCGCAGCTATCGTGGCCGCCGGAGTGTACTTAGCTGGGCCGAAACGACAATTCGAGCTGTGGGCCTAACGACCAGGTAAAGTTATCGACATGTCTACAACATCGAAACTGGTCTTACTGCGCCACGGACAATCCACGTGGAATGAACTCAACCAATTCACCGGTTGGGTCGATGTCCCACTGACCGATAAGGGACGTACCGAAGCTACTCACGCGGGCCAATTGCTCACAGACGAAAATTTGCTGCCTGACGTCGTCTTCACGTCGCTGCTACGCCGCGCCATCAGTACCGCAAACCTGGCATTGGAAACCGCCGACCGCCAATGGGTCCCCACGCACCGCAGCTGGCGCCTCAACGAACGCCATTACGGTGCACTTCAGGGCATGAATAAGGCTGAAATCCGCGAGGAACACGGCGACGAAAAATTCATGACCTGGCGTCGCTCCTATGACACGCCACCACCGGCGCTGTCGGATGATCACGAATTCTCGCAGTACCGGGACGAACGCTACGCTTTACTCGGCGAAGACATCCCTCGCACCGAATGCCTCCAAGACGTGGTCACCAGGCTGGTGCCGTACTGGTACGACAACATCGTTCCACAGCTGGCAGCAGGCAAAACCGTCCTGGTAGTGGCACACGGTAACTCGCTGCGCGCACTGGTCAAACACCTCGAAGGTATCTCGGATGACGCCATTGCAGAACTCAACCTGCCAACGGGCGTGCCATTCGCCTATGAATTAGGTGCAGATATGAAGGCTGCCGGGCCAGCTCGTTTCCTTGACCCAGATGCGGCTGCAGCCGGTGCTGCTGCCGTTGCAGCGCAGGGCAAATAACTCCGGTGGTCGTGATAAACCTGCATGATACTCGTCGTTGACAATCACGGGTTCACGACCCGCATCCTGACGCATCAGCTCGGGGCGGTACACCTTGTCACCGCTGCCGAGCTGCTTGCTGTCGATCTGGATAACTACACGCACGTAGTAATCGGCCACGGTAGCGCAGCCGTCGACTTGCAACCGCTCCACGAGGCACCGAATCTCCCAGTGCTGGCAATTGGGGCAGGCTATCAACATCTTGCCGCGCTCTACGGACACACTGAAACCACCAGCGCCAAGCCGGTCTATGGGCAGCCCGTGACGCACCATCACTGCGGAGCCGAGCTCTTTGCGGGCCTGCCAGTCGACGTCAAGCTCATCAGCTACCATGCCTGGCGGTTGCACCGGATGGATACTGACCGTTTCGCTATTCACGCTACCGGCGCCGACGACGCCGTGCTGGCCTTTCGCGTTCAGGGCACCAACCACTGGGGGCTCCATGGGGATCCGGCCGCTCTACAATCAATGGTGGGGAACGCCGTCATCAACAATTTCTTAGCACTGGCGCCCCTCGCACCCACGCCGCCGGAGCCCATTTCCCCGACAACTCGGCGTCGTCAGCGCTACGAGGTTTTTACCCGGTCCATAGTCGGCGAACTCGATACATCCGCCACGTTTGCCACGTTGCAAGAGGACACTTCTGCAGCCTTCTGGTTAGATTCCGCCTCAGCTCATCGGGGTCAGGGCGACCTCACGGTCATGGGAACCAATAACGGCGAACTGTCACAAACGATTCGCTGGAACGTCACGACGAACGCGCTTGACGTGGTCGCTGGCAGTGATGCGCACCAGCTGACCGGTGATGTGTTGGACTACCTCGAGGAACACCTGTGGGAACCAACTGCAGTGGTGGATTTTGACGGCTTCACCGGAGGCTGGGTTGGCTACCTAGGGTACGAAGCCAAACAAGCCACGGTTCCAGGGCATCAGAATCGGTGGGAAGCGACTACACCGGACGCCTACTGGATCCAACCACAAACCTTTCTGCGGTACGACCACCGCGAACGCTCCACGACCCTGTTTTCGTATCACGATCCGGCGCTGCTCGATACGTTGGAAGCCGCCCTGGTCTTCGAATCCAGCACTGTATCTGGCGTGCCAGAGCGCGCAGATATCGCTGGGCAGTGGCGTTTATCAGCAGCAGAGTACGAGGACCGGGTAGGCCGCATCCAAGAACTGTTGCATGCCGGAACCGCCGCAGGGATTTGCCTGACTGATACGTTCAGCATGGATGCTCGCGGTCTCGACGGGTTGGAGCTGTACGGTCGATTGCGGGCCAATAATCCGGCACCGTATGCCGGCTACCTGCGATTCAACACCTTCGACGACAGCCTCGAGGTACTTTCAGCGTCGCCGGAAAAATATCTGAGCATTGACGCCGCCGGCACGGTTGAATCAAAACCGATCAAAGGTACCGTGGCCCGTAGCTCCGACCCGAAGCAGGACGCCGAAGTTGCCGCTTCTATGGCGGCGGATACCAAAATACAATCCGAGAACCTCATGATCACTGACCTTTTACGTGACGACCTCGCAACCGTCACCGTTCCGACAACGGTGCAGGTGCCCAAACTCATGGCCGTGGAATCATTTGCGACAGTGCATCAACTCGTGACCACCGTGACCGGTCAATTGCTGCCAGGTACCTCAGCGGTCGACGCGTTGAAAGCAGTTTTTCCAGGTGGCTCCATGACCGGAGCGCCCAAGAACATTAGCTTGGAAACATTGGATGCCCTAGAAGCCGGTCCTCGAGGCATTTATTCAGGGGCCATGGGATGGCTTGGTCATCGCAATACAGCTGAACTCAACGTGGTGATCCGAACAATCATCATTGATAACGAACAGCTGAGCATCGGGGCCGGAGGCGCAGTCGTGGTGGACTCTGACCCAGTTGCAGAAGAGCAAGAAAAACATTTGAAGGCTCAAGCCCTAATGCACAGTATCGCGGAGCAGCTATGAAAGCGTTTCCGCAGCATTTCGGATGGCAAGACGGTAATTTTGTTGCTATAGCGCCGCCTGAATCACCCGAGATTCTAGTGGCAGATTCATGGCGGGTGCACCAGGGGACCACCTGGGGGCTCCAGGATCATGTGCAGCGGTTCATGGAAGGCATTGAACAACAGGAGCTGGATCCCGCAGTGTCGCGAGATGTCACTGTAGAGAAATTTGAGAAAGCCTTGCAGCGAAAACTCTCGAGAATTTCGCGCGCCACCCCGGGCGTGGATCTGTTTCCACGCATCAGCGTGGAAACCCATCGTGGGTCGTGGCGTATTGTCCTGTTGGTGCGGCCGGCTCCACCACCACGAAAGACAACGAGTTTATGGCTCCCGGGCTATACCGACCCGCGCACCAAGCCCACGGTCAAAGGACCGGACATTCACCTGATGCGTGGGCTAGTGGAGGAAGCACCCACCGATGATGTTGTCTTACATGACGGAACCAACGTGCATGAGACCACCACCGGCGCACTGCTCCTATGGCAAACACCAGAGCACCTGGTGTTGTGCGAGGCAACGCAGCAGCTTGCTTCGATCTCCGCGCAACGCATCGCCAACCACGCGCGATCACACAATATCTTTGTGACCACCCGTTCGGTGACCATTCAAGAGCTGGCCTCCGGGGAGTACCCGGTGTGGTTTTCGAATACGCTGCACGGCATCTCCCCGGTGAGCAGCGTCGGCAGTGCTACCGGAGAAACACAGGTTAAAACCCACCAGGCTGCGGCACAGTGGCAGACAGCCTGGTGGGCGATGTTCGCTGTATAACTACGGGGCAGGGTTTAGGCGATAACGGGCGGTTCCCATTCACCGGTGACCAAATAGGCGATCTTGCGACTAATGGACACCGCGTGATCACCAAAGCGTTCAAGCCGCATGACCAGTAGCGTCAGATCCTGGGCCTGAGTTGCATCGATATCCCAGGTGCCGTCGGTCACCGAGGTCAGAACCTTAGAGTGCAGAATATCGACGTCGTTGTTCAGCTTGACGATCGCCCGCCCGTGGGTCAGATCATAATCCGTCATGAGTAGTTGCAAATGTTCACCGATTTGCACGACTAGCTCAGCCATCTCCTGCATCTCGGGCTGGCTCGGTGCCGGCACGAGCGGGTGGGGGTGACGCAGCCGAGTCAAAGCGGCTGTGTGTCGTGCCAGATCGCCCATGCGTTCCATGGACGAAGATACTCGCAGTGCCGCAATCAACAAGCGAAGGTCGGTGGCGACAGGGTTTTGCAGCAGCAGCAGTTCAATGGTTCGCTCATCGAGTGCATTTTGTAGGTAATCGATTCGAGCATCTTGGGTAATGACCGTCTCGGCTAAACCCAGGTCCTGGGATTCCATGGCTACTCGCGCTTGCTTCATAGCTCGATTGACCAGGGTGGCCATTTCGACCAGCTGGTCACCTACGGCCTCCATCTCGGCCATAAAGAGTTTTCGCATAAATTTAATTCCTCGTAGATACATTGAACGATTGCAGGCCAATTATCCTGCCCAACGGTGTCCACTGTCTCCAAACAAAGTAAACGAGTGGTGAATTCTGCCAGACAAATACATGTATTAGCGCCCAAATGACGAAAAAGGGTCAACCGGATGTAAAAAGTATGGGTACTCTGTGAATTGTGGAAAGTCTTGTTTCGGTAGCCGTTCTCTTTGGACTGGCCGGTGTGATCGTCACGGTGGGCGCTATGGTCGCCTTCCGTCTCTCCTCGCGTTCAAGAATCGAGCGACTAGCAGACCATGAGCAAACCATCCCCGAAGGGGCACTGGATGTTTTGGCCGTTGTAGGTCAAGCCTACGTGATCGTCGACGTCGCAGATACTGTCGTTCGTGCCAACCCGACCGCCTATGCTTTTGGGCTGGTCAGAGGCAATCAGCTGGGACATAAACAGCTAGCAGAACTCACCTCGAGGGTACGAACCGCAGGTCAGCTCTACGACTACCGTTTCGAACTGCCGGCCGTGGCAGCAGCCGAGGGGCACTGGTTAGTGCACCTGCGTGCAGCCGCGATCGGTGACCAATTTATTGTGATCATGGCTGAGGACCGGTCGCAGCAACACCGTACGGAAGCTATTCGGCATGACTTCGTCGCCAACGTGTCGCACGAATTGAAGACACCGGTCGGAGCCATGAGCCTGTTGGCTGAAGCCATTGAGGATGCAGCCGATGATCCTGGAGCCGTCCGACATTTTGCCAACCGACTTTCTATCGAATCAGTGCGGCTCTCTGCACTGGTCCAAGATGTGATCTCCTTGTCACGGCTGCAAGGTCGCGACATCGTTGAGACCGCCGAGCCATTGGAAATTACCAGCCTCGTCTCCGAAGCCATCGACCGGGTGCGCACTGAAGCCTCCTCGAGGGATATTGCCATCCACAACCGGCAGCCGGAAGCCTTATCGGTCTATGGCGATTATGACCAGTTGATGACGGCAATCCGAAACCTGATCGACAACGCCGTGACCTATTCCCCCGATGGTTCCACAGTGTGGGTCGAAGTCACCAAGGATGACGACGTCGTCCTCATTGCCGTGGGCGACCAGGGGGCAGGGATTGCTGAGGACGACACAGAGCGGATTTTCGAACGCTTCTATCGTGTCGACTCAGCCCGCTCACGTGCCACCGGCGGCACGGGCCTGGGCCTGAGCATAGTCAAGCACACGATTTCCAACCACGGTGGCGAAATCATGGTCGAGTCGACCGTGGGGGAGGGATCGACGTTTATTATCCGATTGCCAGAACTGGATCCCCAGGCACACGAGGCGACCACCGAGGGAACCGAACCAAATACGCAAAATGTGAAGCACGATTCACACGCACATACCCCTGAAGAAGGAAAAGGACAACACTGATGACTCGGATTCTTGTCGTTGAAGACGAACCGTCAATTTCTGACCCGCTCGCGTACTTGTTACAACGGGAAGGATATGAGGTTACCGTCGTTGATGATGGTTTGGAAGCCGTGGAAGAATTCGACCGCAACGGTACCGATCTGGTGCTGCTGGACTTGATGCTCCCGGGTCAGCCGGGAACAGATGTGATTCGCCAGATTCGGCAAGAATCTCAGGTGCCGGTGATCATGCTGACCGCCAAGGACGGCGAGGTCGACAAAGTCGTGGGTCTCGAGCTCGGAGCCGACGACTACGTCACCAAGCCGTACTCAGCCCGTGAATTAATCGCCCGGATCCGTGCCGTGATGCGTCGCAATGCTGACGCCGATGAGCTGATCCCCGATACCGTTGCCGCCGGTCCGGTCCGCATGGATGTCGAACGCCACGTCGTCACCGTTGACGGCGCAGCCATCACCATGCCGCTCAAAGAATTTGACCTGTTAGAAATGCTACTGCGCAACTCGGGCCGGGTCATGACTCGAGGACAACTGATTGATCGTGTGTGGGGCCCCGGCTATGTGGGCGATACCAAAACCTTGGACGTCCATATCAAAAGATTGCGCTCCAAGAT
The DNA here is from genome assembly GCF_030453185.1 of Yaniella sp. Lineage (GTDB taxonomy): Bacteria > Actinomycetota > Actinomycetes > Actinomycetales > Micrococcaceae > Yaniella. The sequence goes on from NZ_JAKDKW010000016.1 coordinate 31,885, forward strand.
CGAGCCTGACCCATCATCGCCACGGTATTTGATGACCGTACGCGGACTCGGCTATAAATTCGAAGTATAGTCCTTAAGAAAAATTTGAGGGCCTGTCCGTTTGGACAGGCCCTCAATTTTTTTAAAACGTCGTATTACTCGTCGCGGTGGTACTGCCCCTGGAAATCATAGAGGTGCTCAACATGCTCGTCTTCGTTGAGATCACCGGGGTACAGTTCACGGTATTCCTCAAACGTTGGCGGCAGGATCGACACGTTGAATTCCTCATCCTGACCAAATGCGGAAGCGACACCATCGGCAAGGCTGCCTGGCTCAGTGCCTACGCCCTCGATGGTAACTTCTTCATCCTCGAGTTTGAGGATTTCGTCGGCCTCCAGCGAGAAGCTCAAAGATTCGTCATTGATTTGCAGCTCAACATTTTGGTTACTGTCCGACTTGTTATGGATGGTGCCCATCAGCGCACCGACGCCATCGGCTGATTCTGTGATCACGCCGATATTCAAGAAATCAACGGCGTCGGAGTTCGAATCGCTATTTTCATCGGCCATAACGGTGGTCTGAGTCCCGTCGGAGGGTGCGTACTCGAACGTGGTTGCCTGCGGGTTCACTGCAGAGCAACCGGTGGTGCCGATAAGGGCAGCCAATGCCAAGCCGGCAAATACGTTCCGGCGAGTTGTGTTGACCTTCACGATGGTTCTCCTCGTAAAAATAAGGTGCGCTAGAGGTGATGTACTACCTTGCACCGGGCACGTCGGTCCCGAGGACGCAAGAAGCTTTCTTCATGAGGTTATCGTATTTGACTAAATGGAGGCCACTTTACGACAAGATATCTCGCACCGTAGGCGCCGTAAAACCGGAGCCAGACTCGACACACCACCGGTGAATACCAGAAATTGCCCAGGAGCGCCTCTCCTGAGCTAAAATTGGGCAACGTGGGACAACAATTTTATGATACTGCCGCCGGTGCAATCCGGGACTTCACACCAATCAATGAGGGCGAGGTCTCGGTCTACTATTGTGGCGCAACAGTGCAGGGTAGGCCACACGTCGGACATATCCGTTCCGCCGTGGTGTTCGACATCCTCGTTCGATGGCTAGAATATGCGGGCCACAAGGTCACCTTGGTGCGCAACGTGACAGATATCGACGACAAGATTCTGTCACGGTCGGACGAATCTTTTGCGCCAGACTTCGCAGCTAGCGACGATTATCCTGCGCAGGAGCAGTGGTGGGCACTTGCGTACCGTTTCGAAAATGCATTCGCTGCCGCCTATGCGTCGCTCGGCGTCCGTCGTCCTACCTATGAGCCCCGCGCCACCGGTCACATTCCAGAAATGATCACGCTGATCCAACGCCTCATCGACGCCGGACACGCTTACCAGGCTCTGGACGGTTCCGCAGACGTCTACTTCGATGTCACTTCCTGGCCCGAATATGGCGCGCTGACGCACCAGTCGGTGAATATGATGCAGGACGCCGACGACGCTCCGGCCCGCGGCAAGAAAGATGCGCGCGACTTCACCTTATGGAAATCGCAACTTGAGACTGACCCGCAAGGTGCGGCCTGGGCATCGCCGTGGGGACACGGTCGTCCCGGGTGGCACATCGAATGCTCGGCCATGGCTACCAAATACCTGGGCACTCACTTTGATATCCACGGCGGCGGCCTAGATTTACGGTTCCCACACCACGAAAATGAGCTGGCACAATCAAGTGCTGCCGGTCATGGTTTCGCGAATTTCTGGATGCACAACGGTTTAGTCACGGCCGAGGGCGAAAAAATGTCGAAGTCCGTGGGCAACACCGTTTCACCCGAGCAAATGTTGGCGATGTCGAGACCAGGTGCGGTTCGCTATTTCCTGGGCCAAGCGCATTACCGTTCGCAACTGGACTACCATCCCTCTGCGCTGGACGAAGCACAAACAGCTTTGGAACGGATCGAATCATTCCAGTCGCGGGCCGCCAAACTATTCGACGAGCCAATGGGGACCGATACGGTTCCCGTAGCATTTGTGACTGCTATGGAAGACGACCTCAACGTCCCCGAAGCGTTGGCTGCACTGCACGCAACCGTGCGAGCAGGCAACTCAGCGCTTGACGCAAAAGATTTAGGCGCAGTGAAGAAATATCTGCGTGAAGTCAACACCATGGTGGAAGTTCTAGGCCTAAATTCCGCCAACGAAATGCCCGCAGGTGGTGACTCGGCTGCGTACCAGGCCCTGGCAGAGCTCGTGGAAGCTCAGATCGCGGCTCGAACACAAGCTCGCGCTGATAAAGACTGGGCAACAGCAGATGCTATACGCGATCAACTGGCTGCTGCCGGCATCGTTGTCAACGACGCAGCCGATGGTGTTACCTGGTCCATAGCGGACTAACCGCAAAAGTTTTTTTACCAAAGAAAGGACGAGCATATGAGTCCTCGTCGTAGTGGACCTTCACGCAAGAAGGGCCCAACCAAAGGTTCCGGTGGTCAAGGTCGCCGGAAACTCTCAGGAAAGGGTCCGACACCCAAAGCGTCGGATCGTACTTGGCACAAGAGTTACCGGCCGCCTGCCAAGCAGAAAAAGCCAACTCGAACCACCGACGCGGTTGCTGGCCGGAATCCGGTAGTGGAAGCGCTCGAAGCGGAGGTTCCCGCGTCCACACTGTATGTTGCTGTTGGCGTAGAGATGGACGACCGTATTCGAAACTCCATCCGGATGGCAGCCGATCGGGGCATTCCAGTCCTGGACGCGACCGAGCCGCAGCTTGCCCGGATCACGGATAACGCACGTCACCAGGGCATTGCTCTGCAGGTGCCCCCATATGAATACGAGAATGGTGTCGAGCTCGTCGTCGAGCTGATGTCTGACTGGACGAATGGCTATCGTAAAAGTCCGCCGCTGATTGTTGCGCTGGATTCCATCACTGATCCGCACAACCTGGGTGCCATCCTGCGCTCCGCCTCGGCGTTTAAAGCCGATGCCGTCATCATCCCATCGCGACGGGCCGTCGGCGTGAACTCGACGGTATGGAAAACATCGGCCGGTGCTGCAGCACGGGTACCGGTAGGGCAAGTGACCAACCTGAATAACGCGCTGACCGAATACAAAAAAGCCGGACTCTTCACCATCGGGCTGGACGGGGACGGTGAGCAAACCCTGCATGACCTGCCGTTAGCTACCGATCCGCTGTGTGTGGTGGTGGGGTCCGAAGGTGCTGGATTATCCCGCCTGGTTTCCGAAAATATCGACCAATTGGTGTCGATTCCGATCTCGTCAGAACTCGAATCACTCAACGCCTCACTGGCAACTGGAATTACCCTCTACGAAATTTCCAGACTTCGGCATAAGATTGACTAAGCTGGCCTAGGTGTAACGTAGGCCACACAACCTGTCACTCACACCTATTTGAAGTTGGAGTCATAATGAACATGAATACTCTGCTGAAAACCTCAGCTACCGCGGCGGCATTGGGCTTGCTGCTCACGGCATGTGGTTCAGACGAAGGTGGTGCAGAAGGAAATGGCGAAGGCGGCGAGAGCTATAGCGTGGCCATCGCCCAATATGTTGCGCACCCTTCCCTGGATGCAACGGCACAGGGTATGAAGGATGTCTTCGAGGAAGCTGATGCCGACATCGAAGTCGAAGAGCAAAACGCACAGGCGGACCAGGCGACCATGAATAATATCGTGGGAACCTACGGTAGCGACGATAACCTTGACGCTGTCTTGCCAATCGCAACTCCAGTGGCTATTGCAGCAGCGACCTCCATTACCGAGACGCCGATTATCTTCTCCGCCGTCACCGACCCAGTTGATGCAGGCCTTGTGCCCGATTGGGAAACGCCAGGTGAAAATATTACCGGTGTGTCGGATATGAACCCGGTCGAAGATCAGCTCCAATTGATTCTGGACGTCGTTGAAGACGCCGAAGTCATTGGTATCCCGTACTCTTCTGCCGAATCAAACTCTGTTGTTCAAGTTGACGCCGCCAACGAGGCCGCTGATGCTTTGGGCGTTGAGATTCAAGAAGTTGCCGTCACCAACACATCCGAAGTCGCCCAGGGTGTTGACTCCTTCTCGGATATTGACGCAATCTACGTGCCTACGGACAACACCGTGGTCTCGGGTCTGGAAACCGTAATTTCCTACGGTGTAGATAACCAGATCCCGGTATTTGCCGCAGAATCTGACTCAGTTGAACGTGGCACCGTTGGTACCTACGGCCTGAACTACTACGAACATGGTCGTCAAGCCGGAGAAATGGCCCTGTCGGTCATGACAGGCGAAGCGGAAGTCGCCGATACACCAACGGCGTTGGCCGATGACGCCGCCATGGAATACACCTTCAACCTTGACGCTGCCGAGCAAATGGGTGTTGAGATTCCAGAGGACCTCAGTGCCGACGCCAACATTGTAGGTGAAGATGAGGCCGCCGAAGAGGGCGACGCAGACGAAGAAACCAGCGAATAATCCGCACGGGCTTCTTGACCTGTAAAAAACTCTAAGCGGGCCTGGCTCAGCACATACTGACCAGGCCCGTTTCTCACATGAAAGGTAAGTCCGTCTTCTATGACCGTGACAATAGAACTCGGTCTTATATACGCCATCATGGCACTCGGTGTATATCTGACCTTCCGCATCTTAAACTTTCCTGACCTAACGGTCGATCAGTCGTTTACGACTGGTGCGGCGACATCAGCAATTCTGATCGTCAACTATGACCTCAATCCATTGCTTGCACTAGGTGCAGCGTTTATAGCAGGAGCACTCGCTGGCGTAATCACTGGGCTGCTGCACGCAAAAGGGGGAATTAACCCCTTGCTCGCAGGCATCTTGACGATGCTCGCGCTGTACTCAATTAACCTACGCATCATGGGGGACCGGGCTAACGTCCCCTTGCTCGGCAACGACACCGTATACACCTGGTTTAGCAGCTCAGGTATCAGCGGGTGGACCCTCATTTTGGTACTCGCGGTGATCGTGCTGATCGTCAAGTTGTTGCTCGACTGGTTCCTTGGCACCGATATGGGCCTGGGACTGCAAGCGACCGGCGACAACGAAGAAATGGTGAGGTCCTTTGGAGTCTCCACCGATGCAATGAAAATCGTGGGCCTGTCGGTATCCAACGGACTCGTTGGTTTAGCAGGAGCGTTCATCGCACAAAAGCAAGGCTCCTCAGATATCTCCATGGGTATCGGGTTGATCCTCATCGGGCTGGCCTCAGTCATTCTCGGACAAGCAATCTTCAATAACCGTTTTGTCACCCGCTTTGCAGACACTCCCGTTGGTCGCCTGCTCTTTGGAACCCGAAACCGTGAAGTACTTATGGCGACGACAGCCGTTATTCTCGGATCCATCATTTATCGTGCCGCAGTCCAGGGTGCCCTAGCCGTTGGTTTCAACCCGAACGATATGCGGCTCATTTCGGCAATCATTGTGGTTGCTGCTTTGCTTATCCCGAGATGGCGGGTCCGGAAGAAACCTGCCAAAGCGGTTCAAGCGGCCGTTTCCAACTCGGCGTATAAGGAGACCAGCGATGTTAGAGCTTAAGAACGTTCACAAAACCTTCTTTCCAAACTCGATTAATGAGCGAGTCGCACTGTCGAACATCAACCTCGAACTCGGTGACGGCGATTTTGTCACGGTGATTGGGTCAAATGGCGCCGGGAAGTCGACCGTGCTCAACACAGTTGCTGGAAAAATTAATCCTGATACCGGAACCGTAAATATCGCTGGCAGAAACGTCACGCGACTTAAGGATTTCAAACGCGCTAAGTACGTGGGCCGAGTATTCCAAGATCCGATGGCTGGAACTGCGCCAGATCTCACCATCGAGCAAAACATGGCGCTCGCTGAGCGACGCGGCATGACCAGGGGTTTGGCCTTCGGCATCACAAAAGCGAAACGGATCCGCTTTGCCGATGAACTCGAATTGCTCGAACTTGGGTTAGAAACGCGCTTGAGTGCGAAAGTTGGGCTGCTATCCGGCGGTCAGCGTCAGGCGTTGTCGTTGTTGATGGCTACGTTCTCCAAGCCGAAGATTCTCTTACTCGACGAACACACGGCTGCCCTAGACCCGGAGAGAGCCAGGTTAGTTACCGAGCTGACAGAAAAAGTTGTTGCCGAACAAAAGCTGACAACGTTGATGGTCACCCACAACATGGGCCAGGCGTTAGAGGTCGGAAACCGTTTGATTATGATGCACGATGGCGAAATCATCCTCGATGTATCGGGTGAAGCGAAATCATCCATGACAGTTGAAGATCTCTTGGCGCAATTCGCGAATATCAAAAACGCTACAGTTTCGGACCGGACGCTACTGCAGTAGAAGCATTCCACGACGGCGGGTGAAGTCTCCATAGAGGCTTCACCCGCTTCGTCGTTTAACGTGTGAAAAAAGCGTCTGAAAAACAAAATTTGGACGAATTTCGGAGACCTCGCTCACAAACTGTCCAGCTTTGTGCGCCGACATCATGAACAAACAGTGAATACTATGAGATACAAAGACAGACCGACCTCTTGCTGAAGCATTCCTCCAGTTTTGTGTTCTACAAAAGTCTGTGTATAGTTATCTCTCGTGCCCAGGGCGGAACGGTGACGTGAAGCGCTGAGA